>JAOAHN010000146.1 GCA_026415215.1 Candidatus Hydrogenedentota bacterium | reverse complement strand
GGCTCCCATTGAATATGGAGCTTCAACTGCAATAATGAAGTGTTTGCTAACACTTTTCCCTAAAAAATCTCTTTGATCTACTATTTCTCGACGGATTATTAGACTTTCCTAAATGACTTTTCTTATATTCTATATTAAAAGAAAAATTTTCCAACATCAATTTATTTTGGAGAAAAAATGAGCACAATCAAAATTGGGATAATAATGAATGGTGTTACAGGAAGGATGGGGAAAAACCAACATTTAGAGAGGTCTCTGATTTCTATCATCAAAGAAGGCGGAGTTATAACTAAAAGAGGTGACAGAATAATCCCTGAGATTATTCTTGTGGGAAGGAATGAGCAAAAACTTACAGAACTTTCAGAAAAATATCAAGGAATACCCTGGACGACTAATCTCGATAACGCTCTCTCAGACTCTAATTACCAAGTTTACTTCGATGCGCAAACAACAGCTCTGAGATACGAATCAGTAATGAAAGCCATAGATGCTGGCAAACATGTTTATTGTGAAAAACCCTCCGCGGACTCGCTTGAAAAAGCTCTAAACTTATATCGAAAAGCAGAAGAAAAAAAAGTTAAACACGGAGTAGTACAAGACAAACTCTGGCTCCCAGGTATACTCAAGCTATCAAAACTTATCAAGCAAGGGTTCTTCGGTAGAATTCATGAAGTCAGAGGTGAGTTCGGCTATTGGGTGTTTACTGGAGAATTCGAGTCCGCCCAAAGACCCTCATGGAATTACAAGAAATCAGAAGGTGGCGGAATAATAATGGACATGCTGTGCCATTGGCGGTATCTGGTCGATAACTTATTTGGAAACATAACAGATATCTCCTGCATAGGTGCTACACACATATTCCAAAGGTGGGACGAATCAGGTAAGCCTTACACTTGCGATGTTGAGGACTCTGCATACTCCACATTTCTAACTGAGACAGGCTCTGTTTGCCACTTCAATTCCTCTTGGTGCACTCGAGTGCGAAGAGACGATTTACTCACAATCCAAGTAGACGGCATCAAGGGTTCCGCTATGGCAGGACTTAGGGAATGCTATATCCAGCCAGCCGAAGCTACCCCAAAGCCAGTGTGGAACCCTGATATTCCCCAGCATCTCAACTTTTACGAACACTGGCTAAAAGTCCCCGACACCCAAGAATATGAGAATGCATTCAAAGCTCAATGGAAAAAATTCCTCTTACACTTAGTGGAAGATGAGCCATTTCCCTGGAACTTGCTCGAAGGAGCTAAAGGGGTTCAGCTTGCGGAATTGGGATATTTGAGTTGGCACACTCGCCAATGGCAAAAAGTGAGTCCTCTTTCCTAATCTCCATCATAGGGGAAATTTTCAGGAACTAAACCATTAATTCTCTCAACATTAAAACACAATGACATCCCGTGGCCAATCTCCTCCTCAAACCAAGAAATGTGCAATGCCTTAAGTTTTCAGGAAATACTATTGGCCTGGATTCGCGGGCGGATGGAAGAACAAAACAAAGGCAATCGCACACAGAATTGTTAGAACACATGGAATTACGAATATAGGTCTCCACTTGAACTTACCTTCTTCATCCTTGAAGATATCGAGTATTATCCCTGTGAATTGAGTACCTATGAAGTTGCCCAAACCGAGCGTAGCAACTGCTATCAACGCTTGAGCAGATGCTTTAATATCTGGCGGAGCAACCTTGTCTACAAACATCTGCCCCGCGAAGAAGAAGAATGTATACCCGATTCCGTGGAAGCTCAATGATGCTATTATCAACCACAACGGCTTCATAAGGGCAAATATCATATACCTCAGTGGCCATGCTATCACACCGATTGCAAGCACCCACTGAATACCTAAATTAACCATAGCCCATGGCAATAACACAGCCATACCCACTATTTCTGCAATCTGAGCTATTGTCATAACCGCAGGTACATATTTAGATGAGACACCTATGTCTTGAAGGAATGGCGCAGTGGGAACATAGTAAAATTGCAACTCGGTAGTAACAACGAAGGAAATTATTAAAAATACCAAGAAGTAAGTTTCCTTCATCATACTGAACGCCTCGAGGAAAGCAAGAGGATTCCCTGGTTTGTCTGGTGGGGGTGTATTAGGAAGAGTAAAACAGTAAACACCTAAAATTAGTGAGAGAATTCCTGCCACAAGCAAGCAATCTGAATACTTCTTTCCCTCCCCAGACTCTTTTTCCTGTGTCCTTATTACACTGAGTAGCCAACCAGCAACTATCCAGCCTATGGTACCCCACACCCTTATTCTTGGAGCTACCACATCCGCATTTGTAATATGCGAGAACATCAACGAATTAACTAATGCGAGAGTCGGGGCATAGAGTAACGAGTACACAAACATAGCTACAAATAGAGGCAAAAACTTCTTCTGGAACGCAGCATATAGCAAGCATGCCCCACCTAACAGATGAACTAACCCAAGGAATATCTGTGTAGCCAAGTACCTATCTGCAATTTGTCCTCCTAAAAACGGGGAGATTATGCAGGCAATCCAAAGTGTAGCATAAACCCACCCCGTTTGTTTGCCAGAGAGTTTCAAATCATTAATCAAATATGAAGCGAGCACAGGAGCCCAGGCTCCCCATACCGCAAACTCGAGAAACATCATAGCACTTAGTCTGAAATAGAGTAGAGTATCTATGCCCACTTTTATACCTCCTCAGTTTGATGGTTACTCTTAAAACAAACGGAAAGAGTATGTATAATTACATATTATTTTTTTCGGTGTCAACATAAATTTACCTGCCCATAACTCCTACCTAAATATAGGAGGAAAGTCAGGATTTATCATCTCTTGTCCGAGCACCATCTCTAATAATCCAAACTTTTCATATCTAAACTGTTCTGCATTCTGGAAACCTGCTTTCCTACCCACCTCTTCAGTGTACTTCTTTACTCCGTTTGCAATAAGCATATTCCTCTGTTCTGTGGATAGAGATTCTACACCTGGTAAGGAAATACCATAGCATTTCGCTTCCAATAATAGAGAGTCAAATGTAAGTTGCATTTGTGTCTCGTGCTTCAGTAGAGCCTCTATTTTTTTCTCAAGTGGTCCACCTGATATATCAACTATCAACTGTTCACCCATTGGCTTTTTCGCAAACCACAGAGCCTCCCCCACAAAGTGCAAGGGATACAGGTCCTTAGTGCCAAAATTCGGGTTACTACTAAATGAGCACGCCTCATAAGTAGCAATTGCTACTACTCGGTGGTCAGGGTGGTCTTCACCAGGAGCAAAGGGATCCCAACTCATCACAATATTTGCTCTAATTTCTCTTATCATATCTATAATTTTCCCTCTGATGAATCTAATCGGCACATCTTCCAACTCTCCATCTGGAAAATCCAAAAATCTTACTTCTTTCAAACCTAATATATTACCTGCCTCTACTGCTTCAGACTTTGACCTACTAACTACCTCACCCTCTTGCAGAGAAAACGAACCTCTTCTATTGTCAGTAAGTATGAGCTCATATACATTGTAACCCTTCTCGGCAACAAACCTGTAAATTGTTCCCCCGGCCATAAACTCCATGTCATCCGCATGAGCTACTACTACCAGTACCGTTTTCATAAAGCGCTATCCTTTCTTTAAACCCTCAGTCGGCTATTTTAAAGAACCTCCATACACAATTCACCTTCCTCATCTACCGTCATACAGAAAATCTCTCCTGGACAGTAGAGTTATCCCACCCTCTCATCCTAAATACCCAACCTAAAAAAATTCTGAAAATACTAACTACGCTCTCACTGGCATTATTATGTTAAGGTACTCATCCTTAGAACCGAACGGTTTTATAACACAGGGACTCGACCCATCCTTTACAGACATCACCACTTTATCAGTTGGTATGTGTTCCACAACATCAAGTAGATACTCAATGTTAAAACCTATCTTGACTTCATCACCGTTATACTCTACATCTACTCCCTCATTAAAATCACCTACCTCAGGATTCTGCACATAGACCTCAAGACTTTCACCTGCTATCCTGAATCTAACTATCGTTGACTTCATTGACTCTGCTCTACGCAAAACCTCCTTCCATTCAGCCGTGCTAATCACAACTTCCTTAGTATAATCTCTCGGGATTACAACTTCGTAATTAGGGAAGGACCCCTCTACTAAGCTTGATATCAACTTCGTCCTATTAAACTCGAAAGCCACTCTACCACCACCTGAAAATATCCTAACATCACCCACTCCCTCCATCTGGCTCAACAGTTCCCTAATAGTTCTCTCAGGAATAGTAACCCTCATACTCTTCGAATCAGAAACAACCCCATATTCTCTTCTCAAACTAAGTCTTCTACCATCAGTAGCAACTACAGAAAACTTACCATCAGAAGCTTCCATCAATACCCCTGTTAATGCATACCGCGACTCATCAGTACATACAGCAAATGCAACCTTCTTTAACATATCTAACAGCAATGTCTCAGAGATAACCAGCGGGCTATCATCAACAACCAACGGAGTAGGAGGAAAGTCATCAGGCGGAATCGTATAGTACTTAACTTCGGTTCTGCCACACTTTACAACTATTTGATTTTCCTCAAGAGTTTCAATACTAACTTCATCCTTTGGCAGTCTTGAAATTAAGTTATAAAAGAGATGAGCCCTTATAGTTATCTTGCCTTCTTTAATAATCTCACAATCATCCAACTCTTTTTCTATAACCATCTTTAGGTCAGTGCTGGTAAATCTAATTACTCCTCCTTCACCAGTTACTAATATTGATGATATTATAGGCAAAGATGTTTTAGCAGGAACTACATTCCTTACCTTAGACAGAACATCACATAATTTTTCTTGTGGAATTTTTACTTTCATATTAGCCTCCGGTTATTCCCTTTTTACTTCTTCTACTTTAACTTTAATTAAAAATTAAATTAGCAGTATAAGTAGGCTCTCTTAATTTGTGAATATGTATTTTAGATTATATATTTTTCATCACGAAAAGCAACTTTTTGGTGTGGATATTTTTTTAATTTCGTTTGAAATACTTGTTTATATATTTTGTTAGGTTATTTTTTTTTATCTTTTTGTTAAAGTTTTGTTTATAAAGATTTGAGTTATTCGTAGGTTATTAACTTATTATTAACAATTTCATGTTATAGTCTTACTACTCTTAAAAATTCTTCTGGTGTAGTAATTCCTGCTTTTATCTTATCTCTACAGTGGTCTGCCATTGTTTTCAGATGTGATTCCTTGGAAATTTCGTCTGGAGTTGCTCCCTCCGCAATCATTCTCCTGATGTTTGGGGAGATTTCGAGTATTTCAAATATACCTGTTCTTCCCTTGTAGCCGGTGTGGTAGCAGTAATCACATCCCTCTCCTCTATAGAGTTTCTTAATGTTAGAAGGTAGACCTACCTCCTTCAAAATAGCAGAATCAGGTTTGTAGGATACTTTGCACTTTTCGCAGTTAACTCTTACAAGTCTTTGTGCTATCACAGCAGATAGAGCGCTTGAGATTAGGTAGGAGGGAACATTCATATTTCTTAGAGTGTTGATTGCATCAGGTGCATCATTGGTATGTAGGGTGCTGAATACAATATGTCCTGTCATTGCTGCGCGAATTGCAATCTGTGCTGTCTCCACATCTCTAATCTCTCCCACAAGTATAGTATCTACATCCTGCCTTAAGACTGCTCTCAGAGTATTGGCAAATGTAACTCCTATATCTGGATCTATTTGCACTTGGTTTATCCCCGGGATTTGATACTCAACAGGGTCCTCAAGTGTAACTATACTTTCTGTTATAACATTCTTCTGATTAAGAAGTGCATACAGCGTTGTCGTCTTACCACTTCCTGTAGGTCCCGTCACCAATATCATTCCGTAGGGTTTGGATATTATCTTTTTTAACCGCTCTTGATCAGGCTCATCGAGCCCGAGGTCTCCTATTCCAGATAGGACAGATGACTGATCAAGTAATCTGAGAACTACTCTCTCTCCAAGGAAAGTTGGCAGTGTTGCTACTCTTACATCAAGTTCTCTACCTTCTATATCAAGACTTATATGTCCATCTTGGGGACGCCTCGTCTCCGTTATATCGAGGTCCGCAAGTATTTTTATTCTCGAGACCACTGCGTTCTGAAGGGATTGGTTGACGGTCATAACATCGTGAAGTATCCCATCAATTCTGTACCTCACTCTCATCTCTACCTCCTGAGGATCAAGATGTATATCTGTTGCTCCCGCCTTAACTGCTCCTTCCAGTATCACCTTTACCATGTTAATAGCGGAGGTGCCACTAGCCTCCTTTACAATTTGTTCAAACCTTTTCGATTCTTCTACTTTTGCTCTCTCTTTATTTTCCAAGTGCGGAGATAACTCACTTCTGTCCCTCACCTCTACCACTTTTGAGGTGTTTTCTCGTTTTTCCATCTTAGGTTCCTCCTGGGGGGATTTATCCTTGATTAGTCCTCGAGTTTGGGAACTTGTATCACTTGCATTGACTAACGATAAGTACCACTTGTCTATTTCCTTATCCATATTGTCCACAGCGGTCAAGATAGGGTATATCCTCTTACCCAATAAAACAGAAAGGTCCCTAACTTTAGGAACTCCTTGTGGACTGTTTATCAATACCGTAATTTTATCCCCCTCAATGAAGATAGGCAAAACTTGGTATCTCTTAGCAAGAGATTCAGGAATAGATAATAGAGCCTCCCTTTCTGGCTTTACCTCTCCTATGCTCATGAATTCGAGATTGTGCTGTTTTGCTAAGACCCTCGCAATGTCATTCCTTGTAACATAACCAAGTTCGAGCAGAATATTCCCGAGCAGTCTGTTAGTTCTCCGCTGAACTTTAAGAGCCTCTTCTAACTGTGCCTTCGTTATAACTCCTTCTTCGAGCAATGCACTACCTAACGATTTATGCTTTTCTTGAAGGTCCCGAGGATGCAGTTCATATCTTAGGATGTCTTCGAGTACCGAGAAAGTAACCTTTCCCATTTGTATTAACTGCCTGTACCACGGTATACCACTTTTCTTCTCCCGTTCTTTTACTTGTTCTAACTCTTCCTTAGTTATGTAATCACTTTTGATAAGTTTCTCGGCTATCTTCTCCTCACTGGGGTTTCTCCCTGCCATATAACACTTCCTCTAATTTACTTTTTTACTTTCATATATTTAGGATCTATTCTAATTAATATAGTTTGCGTTTTTCTAAAAAATAAATGTTTTGAAATATGTGTTTACTTACTTGTATATTAGAATTATATCTGTGGGCACAATGTTATGAATATTCTTGGTATATCAGCATTTTATCACGACAGCGCCTCAGCACTCATCATGGACGGCGACATAGTCGCCGCCGCCCAGGAGGAAAGGTTTACGCGGAAAAAGCACGACCCGAGATTTCCCAGAGGGGCGATTGAATACTGTCTTAAGGAGGGAGGTATTACCATTAAAGATATAGACATTGTGGCATTCTATGATAAACCCTTTCTCAAGTTTGAGAGACTGTTAATGACATATCTCGGAACAGCCCCAGCAGGGATAAGGTCCTTCTTTGTTCAGATGCCTTCTTGGTTATCCGAGAAGCTTAATATGCGGGCTACTATTAGAAGAGAACTTGGGTATGATGGAGAGATTCTATTTTCTACACACCATCTCTCTCACGCCGCATCTGCATTCTATCCAAGCCCATTTGAAGAGTCTGCCATAATTACCCTTGATGGAGTAGGTGAATGGGCTACATCTACTTACGGCGTCGGGAAAGGGAACGAAATAAAGATATTGAGGGAAATTAGGTTCCCACACTCGCTCGGACTTTTATATTCAGCATTCACATACTTCTGTGGATTCAAAGTTAACAGTGGCGAATACAAACTCATGGGCTTGGCTCCCTACGGTGACCCTACCTTTGTTGATGTGATTAAAAGAGAGTTAATTGATATAAAAGAAGATGGTTCCTTCAAACTCAACCTAAAATACTTTGATTACTGTGCAGGGTTAAAGATGACGAACAAGAGGTTCGAAAAACTGTTTGGGGGTCCCCCTCGCAAACCGGAGACGAAGATAACTCAGCGGGAAATGGACTTAGCAAAGTCCGTGCAGTTAGTCACCGAAGAGGTAGTTATGAAAATTGCAAGGCATGTGCACAAAGTAACAGGATTGAAAAAATTAGCAATGTCAGGTGGGGTGACCTTAAACTGCGTAGCCAACGGAAGGCTATTGAGGGAGGGTCCTTTCGATGAGATATGGATTCAGCCATGTGCGAGCGACGGAGGCAATGCTCTCGGATGTGCTTTAGTCGTTTGGCATCAGGTCTTAGGAAAAGAACGAATCCCTCATTCTCGAAGACAAAAGGCAAGTTATCTTGGACCTAATTACTCCGATGAAGAAATAGAGAAGTTCCTTAAAGAAGAAAATATTCCTTACGAAAAACTTTCAAGGGAAGAGCTTATACAAAGGGTAGCTCAGCTTATAGATGAAGGAAAAGTAGTGGGCTGGTTTCAAGGAAGGATGGAGTTTGGTCCGAGAGCCCTCGGTGCTCGAAGTATCCTTGGAGATGCCCGTAAGCCAGAAATGCAGTCTGTCCTTAATCTAAAGATTAAGTTCAGAGAATCCTTTAGACCATTTGCTCCCACGGTTCTTATAGAACACGCAGATGAATACTTTGAACTGAACAAGGTAGAAAGTCCTTACATGCTACTCGTTGCGAATGTTCGGAAGGAACACCTACGCGAAATAACTCCTGAAGAAAGGAATGCTAAGGGATTTGATAAACTCAAGGTAGTTCGTTCGGATATACCCGCTGTTACTCATGTTGATAATTCAGCAAGAATCCAAACCATTCGCAGAGACGACCATCCTCTCTATTACGATATGATAAAAGCATTCTATGATAGAACTGGTTGCCCAGTGATAATAAATACATCTTTCAATGTAAGAGGAGAGCCTATAGTGTGCACTCCTAAAGAAGCATATACATGCTTTATGCGAACCCACATGGACTACCTGTGCATGGGTTCTTTCTTGCTGGATAAATCCAAGCAAAAACCTTGGAAGGAAGAATTCGACTGGCAAAAAGAATTCGAACTGGATTAGCTCATGGCAATCATCAATATCGATTATCGAGACAAAAGGGAACAACGGAAGTTCGGATTGTTAATCGGCTCCATATTCCTCGTGCTGGGGACTATCAGATTTGCTCTACACGGATTTTGCCTCTCAGCACAGATCCTCGGAGGAATCGGCATTGTCCTAATTCTATTAGGTCTTATTTTTCCCCCGGCACTAATGCCCCTCTTCTTCCTCTGGCTAAAAATAGCTGAGGCACTCAACTGGGTAATAACAAAACTTCTACTGCTTATGGTGTTCTATTTGATATTGACTCCTACCGGTATTTTATATAGAGTCTTTAAAGGTGACCCCCTAAATAGAAAGTGGGAACCTGACAGACAAAGCTATTGGGAAGAGGTTGATGTGCAACCTAAAAATATAGATGAGTTTCGCAGACAGTTTTGATGTATTAGAACTCGGAACAGGATAGGAGAATAAATTATGAAAACCGTTGTCATCACTTCTGGCGTTCGCACAGCAATAGGCTCTTTTGGTGGCTCTCTGAAAGACTATCCAGCACCAGACCTTGCAGGTTTGGTTATTAGGGAAGCTCTCGACCGTAGTAGAGTAGAACCAGGCGAAGTAGGTGATGTTGTGATTGGGCAATGTATGCAGAGAACAGATGAACTCCCCACTGGGAGGCTCGCTGCGCTCAAAGCAGGGTTACCCATTCATGTGCCAGGCGTTACCATTCAGAGGAACTGTGCCTCCGGAATGCAAGCCATAGTCTATGCAGCACAGCAAATAATGCTGGGAGATATGGATATAGTAGTAGCCGGGGGAGTAGAAGTTATGAGTAGGGTCCCATACACTATCGACAAAGCAAGATGGGGCATTCGGCTACAGCACGCTACCCTGTCAGACGGAATTTGGGATGGGCTAACTGATAGCTGGAGTGGGTTAATTATGGGTCTTACAGCAGAAAACCTCGCCGAGAAATATTCTATCTCCAGAGAGGAGCAGGATATTGTCGCTCTTAGGTCTCATAACAACGCAGAGAAGGCCATAAAAGAAGGGAAATTTAAGGAAGAGATAGTTCCTGTTGAAATTCAAGCCAAAAAAGGTGAGAAAAAAGTATTTGACCAAGATGAACATGTCCGGTTAGGGTTAACCCTTGACCAACTTTCCGCATTGAAACCTGTTTTCAAAAAAGATGGCACCGTTACCGCGGGTAATGCCTCTGGGATCAATGATGGTGCTTCTGCTGTTGTGCTAATGAGTGAGGAAGAGGCTAATCGCAGAGGTTTAGAACCACTCGGAAGACTCGTCTCTTACGGCTTGGCTGGAGTCGAACCTGAGCTTATGGGATATGGTCCCGTGCCTGCTACAAAACAAGCGCTCGAACGGGCTAAAATGAAATTGGAAGACATAGAGTTAATAGAGTTAAATGAAGCCTTCGCCGCACAATACCTCGCCTGTGAAAAACTGCTTGGGCTCAATCGGGAAATAACAAATGTCAATGGCTCTGGGATTGCCCTCGGACATCCTGTTGGTTGCACTGGCACGAGGATAGTAGTTTCTCTGCTATACGAGATGAAGCGGAGAGGCCTAAAATATGGGCTCGCTACTCTATGCGTCGGTGGAGGGATGGGTATGGCAACCATTTGGACGAGAGACTAATTAGAACCTCCCCTTTAGTTTTTATCATTACCGATCAGTCATATTTAAAAAATTATTCGTGGGCATATTATACAGGTGAAGTTATAGATATAAGAGGCAAAAAGAAAACTTACTTCCTAAAAAACCATCTTTCTGTCTAAATTTCTGAAATAGTCTTGTCTCTAAATTTGTTATTATAGATAAGTATACTTGCTGTGGTGTATGGGTTATAAGAGCTTATGGAAAAGGATGTAATCCTTTCGGTTGAGGGAGCACAAGATGGTAGTATCGTTTTTCTGCAGGAGTAGTTCTATTTTATCCGCAGTTAGAACTGGGATTAGTTATTCTTACATTTTACTATTTTTCACTCTTTTACTGTGTCCCTGTAAGCTGGGACTTGGAGAGGCAATTCAGATAGATAGTATTGAGGAACTTCAAAAAATTGGCAACGACCCTCTTTACCCTCTCGATGGCAACTATGAACTAACTCAGGATATTGATGCGTCGGAGACAATTAGTTGGAATAACGGAGAAGGCTTTGCTCCCATAGGTGGGTATGATAATCCATTTGTCGGCACTTTTGATGGCAAAGGTTTTACCATAGAGAATCTATACATTTCTCTACCCACAGTTCCTGGTGAAGAAAATGGAGGTATATTTAGCATAGTTGGAGAAACTGGAGTTATTAAAGATTTGAGTTTAGAGAACGCCTATATCGGAGGTGGATATAGATATATGGGTGGGATAGCGGGGATTAACTTTGGTCTAATAGTAGGATGTTCTGTCAGGGGGAGCATAGTAAGTAATACAGGGGCAGGAGGTTTGGTCGGGAGTAACAATGGTGTAATATTAGACAGTCATTTCTTGGGTAATGTGACTGGGAGTGGTTTTGTAGGAGGTATAGCTGGAGCCAATGATGGCGATTATGGGAGGCCCGCGACTATTGAGAATTGTTATGTGTTAGGAAAAATTACTCTCAGGGGATCATCTTCTGCAGGGGGTATAGCTGGTTGGGGTAGAGGTGGTAAAGTTAAAAATTGCTATTT
>JAOAHN010000120.1 GCA_026415215.1 Candidatus Hydrogenedentota bacterium | reverse complement strand
TCATCAAAAAATAAAGAGACTCGAGGCTGGGAAAAATGAACACCTACAGATTCATTATATGAAACGTCCCCTTGCAAAAAGGTTACGAACCCATTACTTCCTATATAACATCCAGTGTAATTTGTACCATACAAAGAAACTTTAGTCCCTAAAGGAAATTCAACATACTGAAAAGAATCGTCTCCCATCGACAACACAATCTGGTTTTGAATATCTCGAGGAAAAGAAGTTACTTCTTCGATGTAACCTGTATAGAAATCTTCTGAATTACCCGGGATAAAATGAACCCTGTAGAAAGAAAGAGGAACTACATTGACTACATTCGAAGAATAAACATAAGTAAAATAGTCCGGGATACGCAGAGTGCGAAAATATGCACACTCAGAGATATATCGGTTTCCTGCTACATCTTCGAGAGTTATTTTATACGCGTACTGAGTATTAACTGATAAATTTTGTAATGTTACCTTATGAGCATTACTTAAAGAACCAGATACCTGCTCATTAGGCATTGAATCTATACAGGAGATACTGTTGTAGCCTACCTTTGCGGTACATACCTCAGAAGTTTCAATATCTATCAGGGCGCTGGTAGTGGAGGGAGTAACCCCCAAATTAGTAACTTGAGGAGGTTCTAAATCTATCACTGCACTTGCCATTTTGTTATGTTCGCTCTCCCCCTCTACGAACTCGTCATAATAATACACAGTAATTAACCCATTATGAGATACACTCAAATAACCATCTTCTTCATTTGTCAACTGTGGAGTAATGTAAACCTCGCCAATAAAATTACCCCCAGAACCAGTTTCCGTAAGTAATACCTTTTCATTATCTCCGGTAGATGAGGTAACATCTACTAATAAACTGCCTACCCCGATAATGTCTGCATCTGAAAGGACTATTTGAGGAACAGAATTCAAACCATAGACGGACTTATCCCACATTAAAACAGCATTCGAGTCCGCTACTACAGGTAACTCGACCTGAAAAGGTTTTACAGGATTGCCAGTTACAGATAGAATTACTGAGGCTGTATTCCCTATCGGCGAAATATGGATAATATTATCTCCAATAGTTGTCCTGACTGCTCCGAACAATATACTCCCGTTAGAAACAGATGCAACTGCTCCGGAAGAATTCACAGAGATTCCAACCACACCACCATTCGGCAAAATTCTACTCGGATAGGTACCCCCAATCTCTACTAACTCTCCTCTCCATATTTCTATAGAAGGGTCTCCTAATAAATTGTACATTTCAAAATATCTCTTAGTAGTATCTGTGTTACCATAATAATTAAAGTATGCTAATTTCCCGCTAAGAATCATGCCTGCAGTCCAAGTATAACCTCCAAAGTAAGTTTCGCAAATCTTTTTCTCCAGAATATCATCCTCATTCCAATAGGATGTGACCGAGCTTCCTAAAAATCCTATACCCCCTCCGGCAGATCTTAACCAAGTTTCACCAAAACATTCTGAAACAGTGAACTTACCAGTATCACAGGCAAAGCTCAACACCCATGGATATACTGTATTGGTAAAAGCTCTGATGTTATCCTGAGTTATAGGAGGCCCATCCTGCCAAGTGGACTCACTCCCATGCCCAGAATATACTATCCAACCTCTGCCATCGTTAACGGCATTAATTACATCTTCCGGAGTAGCACCATAAGTACTTACATACAACCTTTCAGGAACAAAATTATTAGGCTCAAAATAGTTTCCTATTACATAGTTATGCGTACCTTCTGTAATATTGTAATTATCTACACCAGCTAAGAATGAAGATTTTAAATGCCAATTCTCCTGAACAGACCATAAAGCTTTTTCATACTTCATTACTTTTTGAAAATATATATTTGCCTGATTAACATCAGCAACAGAAATACGACCTACCCATAAGTCTGGGGTGTAATACTCATCCCCTTCTACAGTGGAGTAGTACAGGTCTGTAGGAGGATTATTGTAAGCAGTTCCTTGAAAAGTAGGAACATTGGGATGGTCACCCAAAAGCACTACGAAGGTAGGTGGTATATCCCAATTCTCGTATGCATTTTTTATATACTGTTTGATAGCTGTATTAGTAGAGCCTATATTAGTTGTGCTTGCAAGAGTAACTTTAAAACCCCTTTGTGCTTTCCAAGTCAACCAATTCGGCAATTCGCTTGCATTTTGAATGCCAGAAAAAACAATTACTAATAACCCAGTCGGGACATTATACTGGGCTTTTTCAAAACTCCTAAAAGCACCCTTGTTTAGAATTACCTTATCCCACAAATTGTCCACATAGGGAGAGTAATATTTGCGATCTCTTGTCTTTACCGACTTCGGAAGGCTCCAGGTAACCTCTGCTTTTAGAGACTTCAGCACTCTAATACTGTTCTCACCAGTATTATATTCGAGAGGGAATATTTTCAATTCGAACAGATTTCGACCTCTCACAATTCCAAAATATGAGACAGAAAGAATCTCACCACCATATACTTTACCGGAAGAATAAGCAGAATCCGCTTTAGTGAAAGGAGGTTTATTTTTATTACCAATCTTCTCCCAAGATGGCTGAACCGGACTCAGTATATGCCTTAACTTTTCTGCTGGGTAGTATTCCCATGAGTGTAATGAATAAGACACTTCCTCAACATTTAGTGGGATCTCGAAAAGCCTACGGATTACGGGCATCTCGGGAAATCCTACTTCTCCTTCTACACCTGCACCTGAAATTGCAACTCGAGAAACAGGATTCCCATCTATGAAAAAGTCTTCTACTTTATAATCTTTCGGGAGTGAAAAATCTATGTCAAGTGAGTTCAAAGATGAAGTCACTTGAATTTCAATGGTGAAAGCATCAACACAAAACACTGTAAGAATAACTACCACCCAGTAACCTAAACCTAAGAAAGCCATTTTCCGAATTTTAATTACTTCCATATCTTTTTCCAACTAAATATCTAACATAAAATATCTTCTAACTTAATTATACCTCATAGTAAGGGTCCAAAATTTATAGCAATAAAAATACTGCAGCCCATCTGGGCTGCAGTATAGAAAATTTGTAAATTTACCAACACTAAATTCTCTTAGAAACCATACCCAATTAACTACTACTTTTTGTTCTTCTGCCCAAGGACTGCATCCTTTGCTGCTTTCGCTACTCGGAACTTCAACACTTTCTTTGCTGGAACCTTCATCATCTCACCAGTACGAGGATTTCTTTGCATCCGAGCTTTTCTCTCAGAGACCACAAGTTTCCCCAATCCTGGAATAGTAAAACTTACCGGCGCCTGAGCATAAGCAAGTTCTACAAGACTCTCAATAACCATGGCCACATCTTTTTTCTTAAGCTGGGTCTCATCAGCAATTGTCTGAATGATTTGTGCCTTGGTCATTGGCTTATCACCAGCTTTCGCCTTCTTAAATGCCATAATTTTTCCTCCTGGGTTGCTCCCCATTTATTCTGCAGTTCCTTCGTGTATTACAACTGGTAATACACTACTAAGAACCGCTTTTTAATTACTTGTATAAAGATATAAAATTTATACTCAAAAATCAAGTTATTTTGAAAACATTTTTTAAAAAGGTGTCAATTTATGCAGTGTCACATAATACCGGGTGTGAAAGGCTGTGAGTTTGGAAAGAAAAACGGGTTAGGAATAGTAATAGTGGACTCTTTACGAGCGAGTGCTACATCAGCGATGTTGCTTAATGCGGGAGCCCTTGAAATCCTATGTGTAAAGAATGTAGAAACCGCATTTCATCTTAAAAACATCTATCCTGATATTCTCCTATACGGAGAAAGAAATGGCTTACCACCTGAGGGATTCGACTTTGGAAACAGCCCCCAACATGCTTCAAAAGCAAAAGGAAAAAGAGTAGTATTTACTACCACCACAGGAGTATCTCTTCTCTTTGACGCATACCCAACAGAGTTCGTAATAATGGGTAGCACAATTAACCTAAGGTCTTTATGTAATTTCGTCAAAAAGACAAAAGTTGATGTAGTAGTGGTTCCTGCAGGATTATACGATGATGACACTT
The DNA here is from genome assembly GCA_026415215.1 of Candidatus Hydrogenedentota bacterium. Lineage (GTDB taxonomy): Bacteria > Hydrogenedentota > Hydrogenedentia > Hydrogenedentales > Hydrogenedentaceae > Hydrogenedens. The sequence goes on along the minus strand of JAOAHN010000120.1, from coordinate 55,490 downwards.
TCCCTGCAGAAGAAGACTGGGCAACTTCCACTCTTATCGCAAAAACATTAGGGTATGAAATTGGAAGAGGTGCGTCAGAATTCAAACATTGGGAAAAGAAAATAGAATCTGAGGGGATACAGAAGATATTCGAAACATCAACACATGCGAGAAAACTAATCAAACTAAACCTATTCTCTGATGTTCTCTTTTGTGCACAGTTAAACCTCACCACTTCAATTCCAATTGTGACGAAAAAAGAAGATGATTACCTAATATTGAAAGATGTTTATAGAAGACAAGTTTAATTAGCCAGATACTCTATTTGAAAAGAGGACTGCGATTCTGTCTACCCACTCATAAAGAGTTTCAATACCTAAACCCAATGCGAACCATAGGGGTAGATATACAAGAGTTATTTGTCCATGGAGATTCAATGGAAGTGATGAATAATCCCAAATATTTAATCCAATAACTTTATGAAAAAGGATTCCTGATAGATATTCAACTAAGTAGATTCCGCACATGTATACAACTGCTCTCCCCACTAATGGAATTTTTCTTCTTAGAAGGAAATCCCTAATCCAAGGAGTCAAAATCCCCAACAGTCCATAATCAAGCATCATCCACAATGAGGTATGCCCCCGCAGACTAAAGTTTCCATTAGTAATAAGGCCGGAGATGCTTGTAAAGAATACCTCCATATTTAGTCCAAGGAGAGCAAAAATAAAAAATCTTATCAAAACTCTTTTAGGATTTTTCTCTTGCATACTTCCTTATTCCTGTTTATAAATTTTATAACCAATTACGCGCGCGGATGGGCAACCTTGTGAGCTTCAGAAATTCTATCCACGCTCACATGAGTGTATATTTGGGTAGTAGATATACTGGCATGTCCAAGAAGTTCTTGGACCGTTCTCAAGTCCGCACCTCTGCTAAGCAAATGTGTCGCAAATGAGTGGCGAAAGGTATGAGGTGAAACCTTGTCTCCTAATCCCGCAAGCGTTGCATATTGTTTAACAATTCTCCATATTGCAACTCGAGAAAGTGGCTTTCCTCTCTTTGAAATAAACACAGCCGATGAAAAAGTCCTTTTTACATTTCTAACCTTAAGCCAACTGCTCAAAAGTTCAATGGCTAAATTCCCTATGGGAACTATCCTGACCTTTCTCCCTTTACCTTTAACTCTTAATAATCCCTCACTTAGTATTAAGTCCGGCAATGTCAAATTAGCGAGTTCACTCACTCTTAAACCACACGAATAAAACATCTCTAAAATAGCAAGGTCTCTTTCCCTGTTGGTCTTAGCATAAACACGAGCTGTTTCTAAAATATGTTCAACCTCTTTCTCAGTGAGAAAATTAGGAAGCTTTTTTGTTAGCTTAGGGGTTTCGATTCCCTCGATAGGATTTGTCGGGGTAATATGCTCATCATAAAGAAATCTATGGAAACCTTTCAATGCACTAAGGTGACGAGCTACTGACCTTGTGGTTAGCCCTCTTTTCTGAAGTTCAATAAGGTATTCAAGAATAATTGGAAAATTAACCTCTCCATAGTTTCTTATTTCTTTTTTTACAAGGTAGGATATGTAATCTTTCAAATCTCGTTTATAACTATCCAGAGTATTTTCGGACAGCCCTAACTCGAATATAGCCACCTCGAGAAAATAATCTAACCCTGCTAATAACAAGCTCGAGGCATCACTTTCTTTCATCCTGTAAAAAATCTCCTAAATTTACTCCTTCAATTATTTTACTTTCGTCCTCTCGAGAAATCTCTCTTCTACTCAATGTTCCTTGTTCAATCTTTTGACATACTTTAGCAAGTAGTTTGCTTGCGTTAGGGTGTTCCAGTTCCATTGCTTTTTCCAACATCCATTTACTTCTCTGAAAATCACCCAATTTATAATAACAATATCCCAAACCATAGTATGCATCTCTATGTTCTGGATGCTCTTCACAAATCCAGCGGTACAAAGCAATGGCCTCTATAATCTTGCCCCTACTTACCAAATTTGCTGCCTCCCTGGACCTTATTTTCACATCCGATGCAAATGTTAAAAAACTTTTCCCCGCGGGATCAAGACCATCGTCAGGCATGGGAATATGCGTGTGGGATACTTGAACCGACGGAGACGATTGGTGAGAGAGCGGAGGGCTATCCTGAGGGTCCGGTGAGGAGCTAATACCAGATTCACTTTCTCGAAAATCAGTGGATCTTATATTTAGTTGCTTACCACACGCAGGGCAAACTCCTTTAGATGTTGGAGACACACTTATCCTTGCCCCACACTCGCACACAACTATGTCTTTGATTTTTTCTTTCGTATCCATGGTACTACTCCTATTACTTCTTAAACTCATATCTTAAGGGGATCTGTTAAATCACCGTTAGAGGACTCATCACTTATATCTTTATCATAATAAGCTCTAACATTTCCCCTAATGTGTCCAACTAAATTAGATTCTACTGCAGTAATCGCACCTCTTATTCCATTTGCTATTCCAAGTGGGCTGGAAGCACCATGAAGTACGATCACAACACCCTGAACACCCAATAGAGGTGCACCGGGATACTCATTAGGATTGATAGTCTTTTTGAGAGCAAGCAAAGCACTTCGCGCAAGAACCGCACCTAACCTACTCATAGACGACTTCTCAATCTGTTCCTTCATAAACTCCCCCACAAACTTTGCTACAGCTTCTGCTGTTTTGAGAATAATATTCCCTATCAGTCCATCACAAACTGCTACATCAGTGTCCCCCTCAAACACTCTGTTAGGCTCAATATTACCCACAAAATTAATCCCTTCCGCCTGGCTTAGCATTTGATAAGCTTGTTTCAAGACCAAGTTTCCCTTCGTCATCTCACCCCCTATGTTTATAAGTCCAACTCGAGGGTTCTCAACACCAAGAGCATATTTAGAATATGCCATCCCCATGTACGCAAAATCATAAAGATGCCGTGACTCACAATCAACATTTGCACCTAAATCAAGAAGCACTACCCGTCCCCCTTTAGTTGGAAGAGCTTGAGCAACAGCTGGGCGGGAAATCCCTTGTATAATCCCGAGGACCAATCTCGCACCTACCATTACTGCACCGGTATTCCCTGCGCTCACGACAGCATCGACTTCTCCATTTTTTAACTTTCTCAACGCTACTAAAAGAGAACTATCCTTCTTCTGCCTCAAAGCAGTTACCGGCTGATCATCCATAGTGATATACTGCGAAGCGTGGATTATTTCTATGTCCCCCCTTTTAGGATACTTATCAAGTTCTTTTTTAAGAATATCCTCATTGCCGACAAGATAAATCTTACACTTGCGATCAAGGCTCGCCTGTACTGCCCCTTCTACTTCAAACCGGGGAGCATTATCAGAACCCATCGCATCTAAAGCGATGTGCATCAAATTTCTCCATCATTTATTCTTCTTCAAGATTAATTACAAGACGCTCTTTGTAATACCCACACTTCGGACATGCTCGGTGAGGAAGAATCTTCTCCCCACAGTGGGAACATTCAACTAAGTTCGGTTTTGTTAAAGCATGATGCGACCTTCTCATATTCCGCTTAGCTTTTCCAGTTCTTCTCTTCGGTACAGGCACTTTTACTCCTCCTTCAACTTTAGGTTAACAGTTTGAAGTAATTCCGATAGCTTTGTATTTACTACTTCTCCTATCGTATCTTGTTGTTTATTACAATTACACGATTCATAATTAAGATTTTTACCACATACATAACACAAACCAGCACAATTTTCCTTACATAAGAATTTATACGGAGTATCCAACACTAACTCCTCCCAAACATAAGGAGATAAATCAATTTCATCTCCTTGATACACTCTTTTCTCTGCTAACTCATCAAATTCTTCCCTTTCTTTCTGTTTACTCTTCTTGGTCTCAGAAACATTTCCTTTCTTTACAATCACATTCAGATACTCATCACAAATTCCTTTTTCAAACAGCCACAAAATCTCTTTTCTTAACTTATACCTTGCCTCTCCTAAACATCTATCGCACAAGTGTATATACATACCTTCTATAATACCCGTAAATAAAAAATTATGCCCAACTTTCGTCATTAATCCCTCAATGGATATTTCCTCTATTGGTAGCGACTGAACTCCTTCAGGCTGTAGCTCAGAAACTTTTACGGTTTCCTTTACCGGATAACCTTTTTCTGTAATATCTTTAATTTTGTATTTAAGCGCTTCCAATTAATCGAGTCCTACGATAGAAAGGTGAAAGAATTTTACCAAAAACATCGCATAGATTCCAAAAAATATTCATAACACATACAAATTATACCTCATACCTTACATACCAGTACTAAACAAGGAATACTAAACCATCTAAAAATGTTTCTTTATAAAAAAATTTATAATGTATAATAAGCATTAAACATTATAAGGAGGTTAAAGATATGCATAACTACAAGATCAGGAGATATTTTCCTATATTTCTCATCTCAATTGTTGCCATTGCAGTAGCGATTAGACTTTCTACTAACTGGACATTTGCAGATGGAATAACTGTAGGTTCTGTTATGCCGGACTTCAAACTCAAAGACTACAACGGAAATGAACATACCCTATCACAGCACAAAGGCAAGATTGTAGTTATTGAATTTTGTTCACAAGAATGTCCATTTTCAAGAGGTGCAGATCCAGATTTAATAAAACTATACGAGAAATATAAAGACAAAGGAGTGGTTTTTATTGGGATAGACTCGCACTTTAAAACTACTCCGGAGGAAATAAAGAAATACGCAACTGATAACAAGAAATCCTACCCAATACTGAAAGATGTGGAAAATAAGTATGCTGATTTAGTAGGAGCCAAAGTAACTCCAGAAATATTCGTGATCGATAAAAATGGCAAAGTCGCTTACCACGGTGCATTCGACAATAGAAGTGGACCAACGGGAACTCCTACAGAAAAATATACAGAGAACGCAATTGAATCGCTTCTCGCAGGAAAACCTGTAGAAAAATCGGAAACAAAAGCCTGGGGTTGCACAATAAAGAGAGTGCAAAAATAGATAGAAGCTCTCGAAAATTCTTATCTTATCATGAATCAAATATTTTTAATCATCTACTATGAGAAGAGGATTCATAATTCTACATTTCCTACTTATTTTCTTCCTATTCTCCATTAACATAACTTCAAATTCAGAAGATGATTCAACACACCAAAAAGTAAATTTAAAGATAGTTAAAATTGAGGAGTTAAATGAACTAATAAAACCACCCTCTGAGGGAATGACTATACTTAATCTATGGGCTACTTGGTGTCCCCCATGCGTTAAAGAGATACCCTACTTCGTAGAATTCTACAAAAGACACCACAAAAAGAATATTAAAATTATCTTACTTTCAATTGAAGGTAAAGAATCCGAAGAAACAATATTAAAGCCGTTCCTGACAAAAAATCCAATTCCATTTCAGGTATATTTACTCGAAAAGGGAACTCCAGAAGAGTTAGAGAAGATTCTAAAAACTGAGCTCTCCGGTGCCTTACCAATCACTTTAATTTATGACAAAGAGGGTAAAATCATAAAAAAAGTTGATGGACCTATCAGCTTAGAAGAATTAGAGATAGCAACAAACACTAATTCTAAAAGTTAGTTGGCATCAAAGTGGAAAAGACCTCGTAACTACCACATTTACTCCTGTGTCCATGAAATTGCTTATTACCACATCTCCACAACGAACGGGAAGTTTTATTTCATGTTTATATATTTCCTTTAATATCGCTCTTACATATTTCTTAGAAATTGGTTTATCTGTTTTTACTGGGATGTATGGAAGAATCTCTGAGTTAGTCCTAATTACTGCTGTAACTACTCTTTTGGGGTCTGTTACTTCCTGATATGCGTAGGATTCACCTCTCTCACATTTTGCACCCTCAAATATGAAACCATTTCTATCCTGCTTAACAGAAATACGGCAACCATTTGGACAGCTCAAACATATTACTTCATTATCCATGACAGCATCTCCTACTCAAGAGAAAACTGAAGAGGTAATGGCTCTCCGTTTTCATATACCTCATCCAAATCTTCAGACTTTATCTCGACATGAAACATCTCCGCAGGTTTTACATGTCTCAATGGAAGTCTTTTTACGACCCTTTCTCCCTGTTTAATCATAAGCGTGGCTTTATCCTGCACTACTAAAGCACGCATCGAGAACCTGTTTTTAGTTTTCAGCCTATATTTATTAGGGATAACATACTTAAGATTTGCACCTACAGATACTCTTCCCTGAGTTTCATCTCTCGTTTTTCCTTCCAGAAAAGCTACTACTTCTTTCCCACACAACTGAGCTTCCTGGGATACCCAATCTACCAAATCGTGAACATGTAAAACATTCCCACAAGCGAACACTCCTTCTGCAGAAGTCATTAATCTTGCATCAACTATAGGTCCTCCTGTCTCAGGATTAATCTTTATACCTGCAGATTGAGTCAATTCATTTTCTGGTACAAGTCCCACTGAAAACAAAAGAGTATCACATTCAATCCTAAAAGATTTCGATTGATTGGGAATACCATTTTCTAAAGGAGTTACTTCGACTGCTTCAACTCTATCTCTTCCCTCAATTTTAGTAATCACATGACTCAGATAAAGTGGAATATCATAATCATACAAACACTGAACTATATTCCTGGTTAATCCCGAAGGATACGGCAGAATTTCTACAACTCCTAATACTTCCGCTCCTGTCCAGGTTAACCTACGCGCCATAATTAATCCTATATCTCCAGAACCCACTATAACTACTCTTTTACCAGGGAGGTAACCATCTATATTAAGAAGTCTCTGTGCCAACCCCGCAGTGAAAATCCCAGCTGGCCTCGTTCCAGGTATTCCGAGATTTCCCCTATTTCGCTCTCTACAACCCATAGCCAATACTATAGCCTTGGCATTTACCTTAAACACACCATGTTCACTACTACAAACATTAATCTGTTTAATTGTTTGAAAAACCGCCATACGAGTAGCGGTAGAATTCAAAAGTATATCTATATCTTTACGCTTAATCTCCGAGATAAATCTTTCCGCATATTCTGGGCCAGTGAGTTCTTCCTTAAAAAGATGTAAGCCAAATCCATTGTGAATACACTGAAGCAAGATGCCTCCTAAATGAGGCTCGCGGTCAATCACAACCACCCTTGCTCCTGTAGATGCTATTTCTAAAGCTGATGCCATTCCTGCAGCACCAGCACCTATAATCGCAACATCATAAATCTTTTCTTTCATCCGGACTTCCCCAAATTTATTGATTCAGGTCTATGTCTTGAAGCCTTTTATATATAATCCAACTATCTCCACCTCGCTTTGTAATTTTCTCAATAGGAATCCCTACCTCCCGCGCTATTATCTTTAGTATTCTATAGCTACAGAAGGCACCTTGACAAAGCCCCATACCTGCTCTCGTATAAAATTTAATACCATCAAGAGTAGTATGCCCCTTTCTTATAGCTTCTATTATTTCTGCTTCAGAAACCGTTTCACACCTACACACAATATTCCCGTATCTCGGATCGCTTTCTATCAACCTTTCTAACTCTTCGAAAGACAACTCCCTTACTTTTACTGGCTTAGGCAAGTATGGGTCATAATCAGTTTTCTCTATTAGTTTAAGTCCACAATTCTTTAAAATGTCCTTCACATACTCTCCTATAGCAGGAGAAGCAGTTAAGCCAGGGGATTGTATACCCGCTACTTGGATGAAATTAGGTTGTTTTTTTGAAGGTTCGATGTAAAAATCATTACTTGGAAGAGTAGGTCTCAATCCTGCAAATGAGGTTATTATCTCCCTTCTCGAAATCTTAGGCACCATATATGTAGCCTGAACAAAAACCTTCTCTAAGTTTTGGTAAGTAGTTGATAGATCTTCCTTATCCTCAATTTCCTCCGCAGTAGGTCCTACCATTAGAGTGCCTTCAACTGTGGGTATTACTAAAACCCCCTTAGTATGCTTACCAGGCACAGGAAAAATTACATGGCTTGGTAATCCCCTTGCGTTCCTCTGAAGTAAAAACTCTTCTCCTTTTCTCGGAATTATCTTAAACTCTTCTGCATTAAAAGCCTTTGAAACCTCATCCGCATACAATCCAGCAGAGTTAACCACATACTTCGCTTTTACAAACTCCCCTTCTTTAGACTCTATCATCCAGTAATCTTCCTTCCTCACCCCTCTCCAAACAGTAAAATTTTTCTTTACTTCCACCCCATTTTTTTCTGCACTTTCTACTAACGCAAACACATACCTATACGGCTCCACTATCCCCCCAGTAGGAGCAAATAATCCACCTACCACATCTGGATTTAATTGAGGTTCTAAGCTTAGTATTCTTTCTCTACTACACACTTCTAACCGAGGCACCCCATTTGCAATACCTTGAGCATATAAGTGCTCTACAGTCTTCATCTCCTCTATACTAAAAGCAGCAACAATAATTCCTATGCGCTTAAATGGGAAATTCAACTCATAGTGGAGTTGATCAAACATTAAATTACCACGAATCTCAAGACGAGCTTTTAAAGATGTAACTGGGTGATGGAAACCTGCGTGTATTATTCCTGAATTAGCTTTGGAAACTCCAAATCCAATATCAACACACTTTTCTAACAGAACAACAGACAAATCATACGCCGACAATTTCCTCACAATCGATGCTCCACAGCAACCTGCACCTATTACCGCCACATCGTAAATTTTCTCTTTAATATTCATACCATCTTTCCTCAATAACTCCCGAATGGAAATGCTATACAGCTATCTTTAACTCTAAGAATTGTTGTTTACTACACTTTTACAGAACTTGAGCCACTCGTCTAATTTATCCTTTGCTAATCCTCTATCCAAAACTTCTTCAGCAAGCTCCTTTCCTTCCAGAAAATCTTTAGCCTTGCCTCCAGCAACAAGAGCCAATGCTGAATTAATGACTACCGCATCCCTATACGGAGACTTTTCTCCTGATAAGACTTTCAATATAATCTCCGCATTTTTCTCAGTATCTCCTCCATGAATTGAGCCTATCGAAGTTCTCTGAAGACCAAAGTCCTCAGGAATAACTACATACGACTTCTTAACCCCTTCCCTTATCTCTACAATCTCTGTTTCTCCTGAGATACTCACTTCATCAAGTCCCTCTTTTCCGAAAACGACATATCCACTTTTAACACCCAATCCCATCAAGGCATCGGATATAGAGTCTAATAAATCCGCTGAAAAAACACCTATGATCTGTGAATCTGGAGAAGCTGGGTTTGACAATGGCCCTAACATATTGAAAATAGTAGGGAAAGGAAGCTCACTTCTTAACTTTGCCACATTCTTCATAGCAGGGTGATACCTTCTTGCAAATATAAAACCAATGCCCACTTCCGATATACTTTTAGCTACCAAATCAGGAGGAAGATCTATCACAATACCCAGTTTCTCTAAGACATCTGCACTACCACACGCACTCGTGGCACTCCTATTACCATGCTTTGCGACCTTAATTCCCGCACCCGCACAAACTAAAGCGACTGTCGTGGATATATTAAAAGTTCCTTTCCTATCACCCCCAGTACCACAAGTATCCAAAAGAGGCCTTGAATTAACCTCTAAGGTGACCGCAAGGGCTCTCATTGCTTTGGCAAACCCCAGAAGTTCACAACCTGATACCTTCCTCACCGCCAGTGAAGTTAGAAAGGAGGAAACTAACGACTCCGGGACTTCACTATTCATAACACCTCTCAGAGCAAACTCTGCGCTTTCCGCGGACAGACTTTTACCTGCTACACTGTCTTTTAGAATATCTCTAAAATCCACGAAGAAATACTCCCTATTACTACTTATTTATCTTATTTATCTTCAGGTCCTTAGGTGAGGATAAGTACACGCCAATGAATTCTATAACAGGCACATCTAAGCTCTCATCTATCTGAACCCTAACTTCCCTTGACTTAGTACTGGGTAAAAGGTGTATGCGTTTATACCCAACAGTGGTAGACTCTAACAATCTTTCCCAATTCTTCCCACGCTTTACCCAAATGGAATGTTTTGTAACTCTTTGACCCAATGCTATATGCTCTTTTATGACTACCCTATCGAAAGTAACAGGCTTATCAAAGGTCAATGTGACATAAGAGGTACCCATTCCATCATCAGTAGTCCAAAACTTGTCATCATTCTCTATCCTGCAATTTTCAGGAGAAAATTCTAAGCAATCTCCCCTCGTGTTACTCGAAGACCACTTTGCAGAAAGAGCCAAATTCTCTTTAAAAGTTTCTTCAATAACTGATCGCCATTCAAATAATCTCTTCACATCTGGCTCTGGTAAATGACCTGAACGATCTGGCGAAACATTCAATAACAATACCGCACCTCTTCCCACAGAGTTATAGTAAATCCTCAATAAACTATTAAGTGACAAGAGTCTATTTTCCCCGTCTGTATGATAAAACCACTGACCCATTCGTATGGGTACATCACACTCAGGTGGCCACCATACTTTCTTACCATCTCGCTCCTGAACATACCAAACACTCTCTGGAGCAAGACCATCTTCATTTCCCACCCACCTTATATCAGGACCACATATAGCAATTAGGGCATTAGGTTGAATCTGTTTAATTAAACCATAATAGCCTTCCCAATCATATACATGCCCTTTAGTCCCTGCTCCATCAAACCATACTTCAAGAATTTCCCCATAATTAGTTAACAATTCTCTCAATAAGTTCTTAAAGTATTCATCATACGCTTTATTATCATTGTACCTGCTATCGTGTCTATCCCACGGTGATAAATAGAAACCAAACTTTATACCAACCTTCCTACACGCATCAGCCACCTCTTTAACAGCGTCCCCTTTACCTTCCTTCCAAGGGGCATTTCTAACACAATAATCGGTGTGCTGAGTTGGATACAAAACAAACCCATCATGATGCTTTACCGTGAATATCAAATATCCCATACCTACCTTTTTTGCTACTTCTGCCCATTGTAAAGGATTAAAATCTGTAGGAGAGAATGTTTCTGGTAACTTCGAACCATCAGTCCATTCCTCATTGTGAAAAGTATTTATACCAAAGTGGCAAAACATACCCATTTCTAATCGGTGCCACATTAATTGCTGGGGGGTAGGAACAGGGAATAAAGGCTGAGGTGCACTTACATTACATACACCAACAGTTAAGTAGGTTAGCTTTAGAAAAAACAATACCATCATAAAGAATACCCTTATACACCCTAAGTTCTTCTATCAATGAGAATGCCATCAGGAGAATTTGATTTACATCTGGAGTATAAATTTCTAAGCCTTCCCAAAACTGTATTTATATTTTCTGAATCTGCTGAACTATGGGTAAAGCCACACACCATCACTCCAAAACGCTTTGACTCATTAGAAGAAAGTTTGTCCCCTGCAGACAGATATACATTTTCGCTTTTAGTAATAATGTCTTCCCATGAATTTTTAAGTTCTACTGCGATATCTTTAAGAGAGCCACTCCGAAATTTAGCTATGAAGTGTCCTCCACCGAGATGTGCAAGATAGTAATCTTTTCCAAGATAAGTAGCCGAGAGCGATCTAAGGTGATGAGAGAACATCCTTAATAATTTAATTATTCCTTCGTCTCCCATCTGTCTCTGCATAGAGAAAATCCCTAACAACTCTATGTATGCCAAGTCAAAAGATTCTTTGAGTAATATTCCTCTCAATATTTCAAGCCTAATGTATCTTCCAGAACCTAATGTAGTTATAGGCTCAACCAACTTATCATTTTCCACGAGATCAAAAATAGATTTTAGTCGTGTTAAGAAATTCCCTAAATGAACAGGCTTAGATATATAATCATCACAACCTTGAGCGTATCCGTGTTCAATCTCTTCTTTATCCCCCATTACAGAAACCAGAATTATTCCCTTGTGATAGATATCTCTATCTATCCGAATCTCACGACAAAGTTCAAAACCCGAGTTCTTAGGCAACATTACATCGAGTATCACCACAGGGACAGGGTCTTTTTTTAGAAATTCAATCACACCTTGCCCGGTATTCAAAGCAGTTGACTCAAATCCATTTTTCTTAAGTTCATGCATCAACTTCTGCGTAAAACTTATATCATCGTCCACAATTAATAGACGAGCCAATTGAAACTCCCCCTATAAGTTATGTATTACATTTAATAATTAAAAAACTTAATGTATAATATCATAATAATAATGTGAAGTGATATCTACGATGGACGAAAAAGACCAAAAAGAAATGAAGGAAAGACAGCTTGTAGAAGAAAGCAAACAAAAATTATTAAATATATTAGAAAACACAGAAAAACAATCTCCTTACACACCTCAAGAAAATAAACAAACTGAAGAAAATGTTGTTCAGTATGAGCCCGTAATAAATCAAACCTCAAGCAAATCGGAAGAGGAAACTTCTCCTCCTCTTCCTGAAATTCCCTCACATTCTACAGTTTCCGAGAAAACATCTGAAGATTTCGAAACAGTAGAAATAATAAAAGAAATTGAAGATAGGGTAATATCCCCCCCAAAAAAGGAAGACGCGGAAGTAGCATTACTAACTCAAGAAGAAGTAGAACAACTCATAAAATTAGCACAACAGGAAGAAAAGGAAAAACAAAAGCGAAAGCAAGAAGCTTTAGAAAAGTTAGATATTACCCCTCCTACTGAGCAGGAGGAAGCAAAAAAAATTACTGAAACTTCAAAAAAGAGCAGGACTTTAGATAAAAAAAACCTTATCCCATTACTCCTTAGTGTAATACTGGGCTTAACAGTTGGTCTTCTAACATATAGCTACCTCCAAAAAAATAAAGTCGATATTCCAGAAAGGATAATCCCTACTTATCTAACAAATCTCGCATCAGCTATAGAGTACGCCAATATGCTAATAAGTGAAGGGAGATACTCTGAATCCTCTTCAGTAATTGGAGAAGTTTTGAAATCCAATCCTGCCGAATCTGAGGAAAAAATCACCCTTAAATACCTACTTATCAAATCAAAATTTCTCTCAGGATCACTTGTTCCAGGTACTGAGGACTTCCAAAACACAATTTCATACATTGACGAAGTAGTGGGAGAAGCGCCAAAACACCCATTGGCTCCTCTTGCACTATTCTACAAAGGTAAACTTTACGAGCTTGATAATTTTCCATACCCAGCAATCGAGACTTACGAGAGAATTATACAAAACTACCCCGAATTTGAAAAGAGAGATGAAACACTCATTTCACTTAGTAATCTGGAACTACTTCAAAACAACCCTGTAAAGTCTTCTCAATGGGCTCAACAACTGATAAGAGAATTTCCTAGTTCAACATACAAAACCCAAGCTCTGTTCAATATAGCAGAATCATACAGAATCACGGGACTACAAGAAGATGCTCGAACAATATTCGTAAGACTTACCGAATCCGATCCTAATAATCCTCTTGCTTCACTTGCCTCAGTAAGAGTAGCACAAATGGCAATAGAACAAGGCAAATACGAACAGGCAATTGTTCAGCTGAAAACCAAGACTGAACTAATAAAAAGCTTCGAGTACAACGATGAAGCCTATTACCTTTTGGGAAAAGCTCTATACCACCTGGGTAGGTTAGAAGAGGCAATGAACACTTTGCGAGACCTGATAGTATTTTTTCCTCCATCTGAAACTCATCCCAAAGCATGGATTGAACTCAGTCAAATTTTGTACTCAATGGGGAAAACTGACGAAGCATTTCAGACAGCAGATGAAGCTCTAAGAAGATACCCTAATAATCCTCAAGTAATTGCTAATAAAGCAGATTTCCTTGCACTTCGCGGAAATTCCTATGCCTCCGCAATAGCTTATTTAGAAGCGGAAGCTAAGGGTGGAAAAAATCCCCAATATCTTCTAAGAGCAGGGAAATACCTAAACGCAAGTAAGGAATACGATGAAGCAATCAAAGTATTTGACGAATTGAAAAAGAGGTACTATGGAACGAAGGAAGCTCTCTGGGGAAACATAGAAAAAGTAAAGTGTTTAATAAGCCTAAAAAGAATAAACTCCGCTCTCACTGAATTAGAAAGATTAAAGGCTCTTACAACTAATAAACCTCAAGAAAAAACTGAAGTATTAAAACTTTTATTTAATATCTACAACGATCTCAAACTAACCGCAAAAGCGGAAGAAGTAGGTTCTCACCTCTTAGATTTATTAGATTCAGATGAGGAAAAGGCAGATCTCCTCTCATCAATGATTGCGTTTACCAACATTGATAAATTAAGAAAGCTTATAAGTACCATAGATCTTTCAAAAATACCTAAATCCTATGTTTATTCTCTACTACTGAAATACGCAGAAAAAATGCTTACATTCGATCCCCCAGAGGGAATAACCATACTTGAGCAATTATATTTTCAATATCCTGACCTCATTGACACTAACTTAAGACGGCTACTTTTCGATGCGTATATAAAAACAGATAGGTATACCCCTGCTCTCAGAATCATAAAAGACTGGGAATATCAGTTATTGGACAAGGAAGAAGAGAGGAAGGCTCTCATTGATGCAGAAATAGCATGGGGGGACTACAATTACAAAAAAGGGGATAAAGCATCGGCGAGTCAAGCATATCAAACTGCTATCACGCTGGCTAACATAGAAGGAAAATTCCTAAATGGAGAAAAATTCTCAATTGATTGGGCGAAATTGCAATATGCCATTATCCTTATAGAAGACCTAAATTTAGAGGAAGGGGTAAAAATTCTTGAGGAAGTATCCAAAGGGGAAATTCCTTACTCAGACATTGCAAAACTCAGGTTAAAACAGATAAATTTAGAGAAAAGTACATTATGAGAGGTGATTCATAATTGGACGAGGTCAAACAGAATAGATTGGTTAGCCTTGAGAAATGGACTAATGAACAACTAATCTGGCTAAGAAAACAAATTGAAACTATGGAGTCGATAAAGAAACATTTGCAAATCGATAACTCTATCGATTTTATTGAAAAATATATAGACGAGATCATATTACAAAACGATAAACTTGTATGCTTAATCCAGGAATTCGAACTCATAAAAAAAGATTTAACTAACGAATTCCTAACTAAAAATGCTCTATTTGCCGAGAAAAAAGTAGAACTAACAAACCTAATAAATAAATTGATGGGGATGAATCAAGAAGTATTTGATAAAATACTCGCCCATCGTAATCAAAATATGAAAGATATGGAAAAGCTTTTGTCATATAAAGAGAGGTTTGAAAAATATTCAGGTTCAGATTCAAACTCATACCCTGGAAACAGAGTAAGTTATGAAACCTAAAAAAAAATTGAACAGGACCTATACCTATAGTGACCTACATACCCTCACTGAAGCCTTAAATGAATTTAGTCAAGCGAGCAAAGCATGGGAAAAAGCATATCTACTTTTGCAGGAAAAGGTTGCCGAATTAGACAGGGAACTAAAAGAAAAAAATCAACAATTAGCAACAACAACTGAATATCTTACCAATTTATTAGAATCAATTTCTGATGGGGTTATAGCAATAGACTTAAACGGGAAAATTAGTATATTCAATCGTTCTGCCCAACAAATATTAGGTTATTCTCTTGAAGAAGTCGTCGGAAAACATTTTGAGAAAGTATTTGGAAGAACATTCCTACCAAATACGAGAAGTCTAAAGCCAAATAAGCTAAAAGCGAAATCCGGACGAATGATCCCTATAGCAGAAAAAAATTCAAACATTGTGAACACTGAAGGTACTCCAATAGGAATAGTGAAAGTATTTCAAGATTTGACAGAGATTCTTGAGCTTAAGTCGTCTATTCAACAAAAAGAAACACTTGCTTTAATTGGAGAAATGTCAGCAACAGTGGCCCACGAGATTAGGAATCCTCTTGGAGGTATAAGAGGTTTTGCATCACTTTTAGCAAAAGATATTCCTACCACAGATACTAAATACAAATATGTTGAGAAGATAATACAAGGAATACAGACATTAGAGAAAATAGTCAATGATCTCCTCGAATATACCCGACCTTTAGAAATTCATTACAACCAGATTAATTTATTCAAAACAATCCAAGAATCCATCGAAATACTTAACCCAGATAAGAGAAGGATATCAATTGACATCAAATGTCCAAAAACAATAGAAATATTAGGTGATGAAAACAAACTTAAACAAGTATTGAGAAACATATTCACAAATTCTATTCAAAGTATAAAAAACAAAGGGAAAATTACCACATCAGTAGAGAATGAAAATAATTTTGTCAAAATAGAAATTAAAGATACAGGTTGTGGGATAAAAGAGGATGTTCTTCCCAAAATATTCTCGCCTTTCTTTACTACCAAAGAAAAAGGTACTGGCTTAGGTCTCGCCATATCTCAAAAAATTATTGGAGCCCATGGAGGACAAATAAAAGCGGAAAGCAAATACGGCAAAGGCACCAAAATAACTATTTGGCTCCCGATTGAATAGGAGATTTATTCATGCCGAAAGAGAAAATACTTATTATCGATGATGACCAATTGATGAGAGAATTTCTTGAGGAGGCCTTAAACCGATTAGGATATAAAATAGTTACCACCTCCAATGGGAAAGAAGCTATAAACCTGCTTAAGAATCAATCTTTTGATTTGATACTCACCGACTTAAAAATGGAACCTATCGACGGGATCGAGGTTCTTAAAAAGTCTCAACAAATTTGTCCCGAGACTCCTGTAATAATTATGACCGCTTATGCGACTATCGAAACAGCCATATCCACTCTAAAATCAGGAGCGGTAGATTATTTAATCAAGCCCTTTACGCCGGAAACATTAGAAATAGCTATTAAAAGAGCCTTAGAGAAAACACGAATAAAAGCGGAAAACAAATTTTTAAGGGCAGAGCTCCGATCCTATATGGGTCCCTCTGATATGATTGGAAACAGCAAGGCGATGAAAGAACTTAAAAAGAATCTTCTAAAGATAGCAACCTCTAATTCAACTGTTCTAATCAGAGGAGAAACCGGCGTAGGTAAGGAATTAGTTGCCAGAGCAATACATTATAACAGTCCAAGAAAAGACAAACCTTTTATTAAGGTAAACTGTGCCGCTCTATCTTCAAGCATCCTTGAAAGCGAGTTATTCGGCCATGAAAAAGGAGCTTTTACAGGTGCCCACGAAAGAAAACTGGGTAGATTCGAACTCGCAAATGGTGGCTCATTACTACTTGATGAGATAAGTGAGATACATATTGACCTTCAACCAAAACTCCTTAGGGCACTCCAAGAGAAAGAAATTGAAAGAGTTGGGGGAACAGAAACAATCCCAATAAATGTAAGAATTATTGCCACTACCAACAGAAACCTCGAAGAAGCTATAGAAAAAGGAACTTTTAGAGAAGACCTTTTCTTCAGGCTAAATGTTATAACTATGCATGTCCCCCCATTAAGAGAAAGAAAAGAAGATATTCCAGAGTTAACAGAATACTTTGTTAAGAAGTTTTCCAATGAAAACGGAAAGCACATCGAAGGTATATCCCAAGAGGCAATGGAAGCACTTTTAGAATACGATTGGCCTGGAAATGTTAGAGAGCTCCAGAATATCATCGAGCGCGCAGTAGTTCTCGCAGAAAATAAAAAGATATTAGAACTCAACGACTTAGGATTCCTAAAAAGTATGGGCATAAAACCTTTTCATAGGTCTTCATTTACACGAGGAATTACACTTCATGAAGCCGAAAAAAAACTTATACTCCAAACCTTAGAGTATTGTAATGGCAATAAAACAAAAACTGCAGAAATGTTGGGCATAAGTGTAAGGACTTTAAGAAACAAACTTCACGAATACGGATTTGCTCAACCTAAAAAAAAGAAGTAAATTTTCAAATAATTTATATTTATTAAAGATAGAATAAATGATACCTCCACCGACTAATAAAAATAAGAGAATAGTATACATCCTTCTCTCTATCATCCTCCTGGTTGCATTAGTTATTAGGTTGATATATTATTTTCAAATATCCAAATACCCTGAATACCATCAGTTGATACTCGACCCACAGTTTAACGATTACTGGGCAAAAAAAATTATCCACGGTCCTTCATACCCCTCTCCTACGGGTGAAGATCCGCTGATAGAAAAAACTCCTTACGGTAGACCTCCCGGATACCCATATATACTTTCTATCATCTATTTTATCTTTGGAGAAAACTTACAAGTCCCACGTGCTGTGCAAGTTATAATAGGTCTACTAAATATACTTCTAATATACCGGGTTGCTACAGATTTATTCCACAACCGCATTACGGGTCTTATCTCTGCTCTGTTACTCAGCACTCTATGGCAAACTATATACTTCGAGCAGGAGATAAATTACCCTACTTGGGTAATAACAATTACTATTATCATGATATGGTCCTTTGCAAAGTATTTGTTATACCTTAAACCTATCTATTTAACCTTTACAGGTGTAATTCTTGGAATATTTGCACTATTCAGACCGAATGCATTAATACTATACTTCCTATTTTTAGGTTTCGTTTTCTATAAACATTTTCCTTCGTACCAGAAAATACTCAGGTATGTTCTAATTTTTACAATTGGAGTAATTTTGCCACTCATCCCCGTATTCATTAGAAATTATATGGTAAGCAAAGAATTCTTTCTTATCTCATGTTTTGGAGGTATTAATACATACATAGGGAATAATCCATATTCTACAGGGGATTCACCTACTATCCCCGACATAAACAACCTCTGCGGGTTTGATAATTGGAGTTGCTTTAACTATAGATACCTTGTAGCGGGACTCGGAATAAAACACCGCGGAACACCCTTTTCTTTTTCAGAGGCATCAAACTTTTTCTATAAGAAATCGTCGGAGTTTTGGAAAAAATCTCCAGAAGATGCTATCAAGTTAACCCTAAGAAAATTCTTCTTATTTTGGGGCCCCCATATAGTATCGGACGGGAAAGTCATTCAGTACGAAATTGAAAATACAATATTAAAATACCTACCTAATTTCCAGAATCTTTTCGCTTTATTTTTGTTTTCAACCCTATGCTTAATTTTAAGAATTTCCTCTCCATCAAACAGAAATGAATCAGAGTTATACTTGTTTCTATTTCTTTCTTCTATACTTTACTCATCTTCTGTAATCCCTTTCTTTGTCTCAGAAAGATATAGAGTTCCTATAATTGCGTACATGAGCATATTCTCCGCCTCCTTAATAGGAAACATAGTTGAGAATAAAAATTATTTAACCCCCTGCAAAAAGCTAAAAATTGTCAGCTTACTAACTCTCTGCGTAATTGCTTCCTATGTCTCTCTGGCTTCATATTCACCGGACAAATCAAGATACTTGTATCACAAAGCCTTAGCCTTATACTCAAACTCCAAATTAGAAGAGTCAAAAAACTTAGTTCTAAAAGCAATTGAGATTAATCCAAAGAATCACGAATATTATCTATTGCTCGGCGAGATTTATTTACAGACAAATGAACCCACCGAAGCAAAAATACACTTTTTAAAAGCATTAGAAATGAATCCTCTTTCCCCAACTGTTCATAACAATCTCGGGTATATGGAAGAATTAGAAGGAAACCTTCAAAAAGCTCGAGAACTCTATACGAAAGCTACAAGTATAAACCCTGTATATACTTTAGGCTGGATAAATCTCGGCAGAGTTTACTTATATTCCCTAAATATGCCTGAGGAAGCTAAGTTTTGCTTCCTTAAGGCCGTAGAAATCGACCCTAACTTGTGGAAAACATGGTTTCACCTGGGAAATTCGTATCTGGTACTGGGTGAATTTACAAAAGCTGAGGAATACTTATCAAAAGCCATCAACCTCAGTCCTAAAAACCCTCATGTTTTAAACAATTTAGGTCTCGTCTATTTTAAAATGGGAAACATTCAAAAATCGAAGGACTTTTTCGAAAAGGCTCTATCTATAGATAGCAATCTACCAGATGCTCTTTTTAATCTTGGGAAAATCTATAAAGAGCTTTCCATGCCGAAAGAAGCAAAAAAATATTTTGAAAAAATACTTTCTATTCAACCGAATTATCCCGGAGTGGAGGAAGAACTTAAAACACTGGATAATTAGTCACAAAGACACAATACTAATATGAAGAGAAGTGTTAAAAGTTGGGTAATTTTAACTTGGATTCTAATCATTGGTATATTCCTGAGAACTATATATTTATTTTATTTAGTAGAAGCACCTGACTTTATAGCCCTAAGGCAAGACCTTGATGTCCAAGATTACCAAGCAAGGGCAATGTTATCCGGAGATTGGAATGTTCGAGAGGGTGTCCCAGATCCACAAATTCCAACAACACCCTACTATCGTCCCCCAGGGTACCCATATTTCCTCGCTTTAGTATATTACCTGTTCGACGGCTCATATTTAGCACCCAGAATAATCAACATAATGCTCGGGCTTTTTCACATAATTCTAATATATGCACTATGCAGAAAAATGTTCTATTCCGCTACTGCAGGTTTATGTGCATCATTCCTTGTAGCAACTTACTGGGCCTTTATTTACTACGAAGGAGAAGTGAATGATCCAGCAATTTTCGTATTTCTGATTCCATGTATGCTTTTTTGCTTGTACTATGCAGAGAAAAAACATTCCGTGCTTCTAATTTTCGTAGGGGGAATAATAATAGGGATATACGCGATTATGAGACCCAATATTTTAGTATATGTTCCTTGCGCATTACTCTGGCTTGTGTATAAGAAATTAGTCCAAAAAAATATAAAGATGTTATTAATACTTACACTGTTTTTTATAATAGGAATAATAACTGTAATAACTCCAGTAAC
This sequence comes from Candidatus Hydrogenedentota bacterium, assembly GCA_026415215.1. Lineage (GTDB taxonomy): Bacteria > Hydrogenedentota > Hydrogenedentia > Hydrogenedentales > Hydrogenedentaceae > Hydrogenedens. Next base: position 34,693 of record JAOAHN010000120.1, on the reverse strand, counting down.
TGTCAGAAATTATCTCGTCTCAGGAGAATTTGTACCTATCTCAACCTACTTCGGCGAAAACTTATTAATAGGTAATAGCCATGACTCAGATGGTGTTACTCCTTGGCTACCTTATTTACAAGAGTTAGAAGGCACTGGGAACTGGACAGTTTGGCACTACAACAATGTCGTAAAGGGTTTAGGCAAGCAATTAGGAAAAGAGGTAACTCATTCAGAAGCTTCGAAAATATTTGCAAGAATGGCTATAAACTACATTATCCATCATCCATTTGATACTCTTAAACTCACAATCAGAAAAGCAATCTTATTCTGGAGTCCTAAAGAAATCACAGAAAATAAAGTTGTTGAAGGTGAGAAAAACTTCTATCCTCCACTAAAATTTCTTCCCGGGTTCCCAGTCATACTATCAACATTTATCTTCGGAATTTTCATGCTATTTCTTAAGTTATTCTCCGAGTGGCATAGTTCCAAGGAATACAAAATTGATTATGACCTACTCATACTCACTTTCCTTCTCATTTTTTCCTACTTTGCCTCATTTTTACCATTTTTTGTTAACGCACGAGCACGCGTTCCCCTCTTAGGAGTTATGCTAATAATAGGAGGATTTGGAATATCTGAAGTTGTATTAAGCATAAAGATGCGCCATTGGTTGAAAACGGGAGCATTGATTTCTTTACTCGCTATTCTATACATCCTTTCAAATATAGAAATAATTTCTTACGAGCCCGATATGTGCAGGTGGCACTATGATAGGGCAGATTCATTCCTTAGAGTGGGTAGAATCGAAGAAGCCATCCAAGAAGCTAAATATCTAATTCAAAGTCCTGAACCGCCCATGACTTACATGCCCTTTAGATTAGGACACGCCTTTGCAAAACTTGGATACCCAGAGCTCGCAACTTCGCTCCTTAAACTGGCACTAAATACAGAAACATCTAAACAACACCCTATGTATAAAGAGGACTTACACTACCATATCGGTGCTCAGCTCATGAAACTTGGCAAATACGAAGAATCTATAGGAGAATTCTTACAAGCACTTTCTATAAATCCCCAAGACCCACGAGCACATAACGACATTGCCATAGCATATAAGAAATTAGGGAATTTGAAAGAGGCGGAATCGCATTTTATAAAAAGTATCGAATCAGAAAAGAAATTTATTATACCAGTCATCAATCTTTGCGAATTATATGTCGAAAACAATGAATTTAATAAAGCAGAGGAAATAATTAAAGAGTCTCTAAGGTTTAACTCCAAGAGCCCTGAACTATATTACAATCTCGGAGTCATCTATCAACAAATGGGCAGATATGAAGACGCATTAAAGTACTACACGGCTTCAACAAAACTCAAAAGATTTTATCCAATGGCTCTCAACAACATGGCTATCATTTACCTCAACCATGGCGACTTACAAAAGGCAAAAGAGATATTAGAAATGTGTATAACTAAAAATCCCCATTTCACACTTGCATATGCAAATTATGGAGATATTCTATATTCGCAAGGCGAGAAAAAAGAAGCGTTACACTTCTATCTCAAAGGTTTGGAAACATCTCCTTACAATATTGGAATTACCTCTGCAGTGGCTAGTGTTTACCTGGAATTTCAGGATAAAGAAAACTTTATCTCTACAATAGCAGACTTTATAGAATCTTCCAATGATACTCCCTATAAGATTGACATTGAGGGAGTCTTTTCGGGGAAAAAATTAGATTATGAGGAAGCTCTAAAGATATATAATAAAATTATGCTCATTAGCGCAAATTAAACTGCCCCCAAACAATGATGAATAAAAAACATTTTTATTATCTAATAGCGCTTTTAGCGTTGGTTCCATAATAAATCTATGCGAATTATAAATTCAGAAGAATCTGCTATGGACTTAGAGTCTAATAGAGATATTGAACTGAGCATAGTGTTGCCATGTTTGAATGAGGAGAAAACTATTGGCAAATGTATAGAGAAAATCAAAGAAATAATTGAACAAAATAATATAAAAGCTGAAATAATAGTTGCTGACAATAACTCCACAGACAACTCAAGAATTATTGCAGAAAAGTTAGGGGCTAAAGTAGTCACAGTCCTGGAAAAAGGATATGGAAACGCTTTGAGGAAGGGATTCGCAGAATCCCAAGGGAAATATATCATATTTTTCGATTCTGACCTTTCATATGACCCAGCAGACCTACCTAAAATACTGGAAAAATTGAGAGCTGGCTATCAGTTGGTAATAGGTTCAAGAATTAAGGGTAAAATTGCTAAAAATGCCATGCCATTTCTACACAGATATATTGGAACACCGATGATGACTTTTCTCGCAAATATACTCTTTAAAACTAAAATATCAGATATTAATTCTGGTATGAGAGGGGTCACTCGAGAAGCATTAAGAAAATTGGATTTACACTCTGAGGGCATGGAGTTTGCTTCTGAGATGGTTGCAAAAGCCAAATGGGCAGGGGTCAATATTGTAGAGGTTCCTATAAGTTTTTATCCTGATCAAAGAGGTAGAAGACCTCACTTAAGGACTTTAAGAGATGGATGGCGACATCTTCAACTAATGTTTCATTTTTCTTCTCTTGGATGGTTTTTAATACCTGGAACATTACTTTCAACTCTCTCCTATTTATTGGTAGTGACTATGTCAAACAGAACCTATCCGTTGCTACTATATTTCACAGGGCTCGTGTTAAATGTTATAGGAACACAAATACTTTTAATAGGAGTAATCGCTCAAGGAAGAGTAAAAGGCTCCAAATTTAAGTATAAACCATCTAACTTTTTGAAACTATTTTCAAAAGTAATTAAAGTTGAGATAGGCACCCTCCTCGGAACAACGGGATGTATCATCAGTGGAATCTTATCTATTCTAAGTGGAATTTTCAACTATCAAACTCTATTTTTTTTATTTAGCCTTGCTTTTATCCAAAGTATCCAAATATTATTTAGTTCTATATTGATAGGATTATTTGGAGTAAGGGTTTCAGAAGAGGAAGAATTTTTCTCTTAAACACACAGAGATAAAATCATGATTAAAGTAGTTTTCGTAATGCCTCCTTACCCTTTTGCTCGCACCATTGGCAGTAAACAAGCTAAGAAACAAATCGGTTTACTACCACCTTTAGGAGTAGGGTACCTATCTTCCTTTCTTGAGAAGAATGGGCCATACAATTGTAGTTTTGTGGATGCGATAGCAGAACAGTTGGATGAGAAAAGCACCGTAGAAAGAATAACAGAATTAAAACCAGATATAATAGGAATCTCATCATTCACAACATTCATACCTAATTCCGCATATTCACTCGTTAAAAAGCTAAAAGAATACCTTAAGGATACCCCTATTATAATGGGAGGTCCTCATACAACTTCGTTCGGAGAAACAGTATTATCTGATTGCCCTGAGATAGACTATGTTTTGCCTGGAGACGCTGAGTTGTCTCTTTTTGAACTTTTAGAAAAGTTAAGACAATCCAGAACACCATACGATACTCAAGGTCTTATATATAGAAAATCCAGCGGAGAGATAGTTGCTAATCCTATAGGTAAAATAGTTGAGAACTTAGACATACTACCATTTCCTGCTCGTCACATATACAACAGTGAGCTATACGAACCACTTCCGAGCCTTAGCCCTAAAAGACCCGCTATGCCAATGATTACTGCTCGGGGTTGCCCGTGGGGTAGATGTAAGTTTTGTTACCAAGGAGGAAAATATGCTTCTCCATTTAGGAGAAGGAGTCCAGAAAATGTAATTGAAGAAATCAAAGAACTAATTGCAAAGTACAAAGTAAAAAACATAATATTTTGGGACGACAACTTCTGCATTCTTCCTGAGTGGATAGAAAAATTCTGCTTCCTAATAAAATCAGAAAAAATTAATCTTGTATGGTCAGTACTTTCCAGAGTAAATACTCTAACAAAAGAAATGCTCCAACAAATGGCAGAAGCAGGGTGCTATAGTATACAATTTGGCATCGAATCAGGAAATCCTGAAATTCTGAAGCTAATAAGGAAAGGCCATACTCTCGAACAATGTAGAAATGCGGTAAAGTGGGCAAAAGAAGTAGGCATGGAAACGCGGGCTTTTTTTGTGCTTGGCTTTCCTACTGAAACCCCCGAAATGAGTGATGAAACTATAAAGTTCGCCTGTGAACTTAACATAGACTATGTTGTATTTTTCTCCTATTACATAGCTCCAGGAACTCCTCTCGCAGAACTTGCACTAAAAGAAGGTCAATGCTATGAATTTGTAGGACAAGTCTATCCATCTTATCTACCCAACACCTATCCAGATTTCGAAACTCTCTTGAAGAAAGTCCAATCGGCTTATAGGAGATATTACCTTCGTCCGAAATACTTTCTTAGAACCATAGAAAGAAGCGTTCGTAGACCAAATCACACAATAAATCAAGTAAAGGCTTTTAAATATTGGTTAGGATTAGCAATAAAAAAATGGCCTAAACAAAAAAACTAAAAAGGATATATTTATATTGAACTCAATGCTTATTACTATTACTTTTATAATTATTCCTCATATAATATCTCAGACAAATAATCTACACACAAAAGGGGAAGAGATCATAAATATCAACAATAGAAGGGAGATATTTGTTGATTACTTTCTAATAGATAAGTTAATAAATGCGGAGTTGAAAATCAACACTCCTCATCCAAGAGAATGTGTTCTAAAATTTGACAAACCATGGGAGGGAAAATACAGTGGCTATGTTACGCTTATAAAAGACGGGAATTTATATAGACTGTATTATAGAGGATTACCCACATCTGGTAAAGACGGTTCTACCAATGAAGTTACCTGCTATGCGGAAAGTTTCGACGGAATTAACTTTACTAAACCAGATTTAGGCATTTACAGTGTAATGGGCACTAAAAATAATAATGTTATATTAGCAAATGACCCTCCTTTCTCTCACAATTTTGCCCCATTTCTTGATACAAAGCCTGGAATACCTGCTAGCGAAAGATACAAGGCTATCGCCGGTACCTTTGATTCAGGTTTGTATGCATTTGTATCTGACGATGGGATACATTGGGAGAAAATGTGTAATGAACCTATCCTTAAAGGTTATGAGTTCGATTCATTAAATGTAGCTTTTTGGTCCGATTCTGAAAATAAGTATGTATTGTACTTCAGAACTTGGAATGGACCTGAGAATAAATACCGATGGATAAGCAAAACCACAAGTGGGGACTTTATACATTGGGAAAAACCCACTGTAATGGAGAAAGGAAAAGCACCGTGGGAACATATATATACTAACCAAACATTACCATATTTTAGGGCCCCCCAAATTTACATCTCTTTATGCGGTAGATTTGTCCCAGGGTGCAATGCCCTTGAAGAAGAGGAGTTAACCTCTTTAAATGTAGAAAAAGATTACGCTTACGATTGTTCTGATGTAATACTAATGAGTAGCCGAGGAGGAAATATTTATAATCGGATCTTCCTCGAAGCTTTTTTAAAGCCAGAGCCCGGCCCTGAAAATTGGGTCTCCAGAGCCAACTTTCCTGTTAGAGGCATTGTCCAAGCAAATGAATATGAAATGGCTATCTACATCCAAAAGCATTATGCACTACCTTCAGGTCATATCCAAAGATACACACTTCGCCTCGACGCTTTCACATCTATATCAGCGGGATTTAATGAAGGTTATATTTACACAAAACCTTTCAGATTCTCAGGGAAACAAATCTCGCTAAATTTTGCAACTTCTGCAACTGGTTATGTCTTGATAGAAATTCAAGACGAAAAAGGCAACACAATTTTGCCTTTTTCCTATGAAAATTGCATACCCTTAAAAGGGAATAAAATCGAAAAGGTAATAAAATGGAAAGATAAAAAAGATATTCTCTGCTTAGACAGCAGAACAATAAGACTCTGTTTCAAAATGAAAGACGCAGAAATTTACTCCATAAACTTCAATTAGGAGTATAAAATCTGACATGATTCATATCATCTTTTTTCTATCCATTATCATCACTCAGTCAGACCCTTATTCAAAACCACCATTCTACAAAGATAGAGTAAACCTTAACTACTATATTGATGCAAAAGGAACTGAACATCCAATACTAAAAATAGAGGATTGGTTAATCAGGAGAGAACATATTCAGAATAATTTTATGCTTGCCTCAGGACCCATACCTTCGAGAGATACTCTACCTAACTTAGACATATTCGTGGAAAAAACCGAAGATATGGGTTCATACTTAAGAAAAAAGATGTGGTTTACCTCGGAACTAAATGATAGACTACCAGTCTACCTCCTCATTCCCAAAGAGACTAAAGACAAAGTTCCAGGGATAGTATGCCTACACCAAACGGTGGATATTGGAAAAGGTAGTCCCGTAGGCTTAGATGATAGGTACAACCGTCATATAGCAAAAGAATTAGGGGAAAGAGGATTCGTAGTTGTAGTTCCAGACTACCCCGGATTTGGTGACTACAAAATCGACCCTTACAAGATGGGGTATAAATCTGCAACTGCAAAGGGTATATGGAATCATATGAGATGTGTAGATTTACTCCTATCAATGAAAGAAGTTAATCCCGATAAAATTGGAGCAATAGGACATTCGCTGGGAGGACACAATACCCTATTCCTTGGATTATTCGACAAAAGAATAAAAGTATTTGCAACGAGCTGTGGGTTCACAAGCATGCACAAGTATTACAATGGTGATCTTACAGGCTGGTCTCACAAAGGATATATGCCCCTTATCGCCGAAAAATATGAAAAGAATCCAGACCTCTTACCATTTGACATGCCGGAAATTTTAGCCTCCTTAGCCCCCAGACCGATCTTCATCAATGCCCCTATTCATGATGACAATTTTAATGTGGAAGGAGTAAAAGAATGCGTCGAGTCCGCCAAAAAAATATACAAACTTTTCAATGCTGAGAAAAATATAGAAGTGGTATATCCCAACTGTGGACATGATTTTCCCCCTGAAATAAGAGAGTTAGCTTACAGTTTTTTTGAAAAACACTTTGGAAAGCATAAATAGTCAAAGCATAAACTAACTTCGATTCCTAAATTCCCTTTTCCCCAAAAATCAATTTTCAGTCCTATTACTTAGCTCAGATAACTCCTTTAAAATGCTCTCAAACCCAGACTCTACAAATACACCCTCTTTTTTTAGCCTTTCATATTCTCTCATAGCACTTCTATAATCTCCATATATGAAAATATAGTCTAACATTCTCTTCCACTCCTTAAAGATACCACCATCTCTTTCAATAGCAGAATAGTACCATTTCTTCGCATCATCTAATTTACCCTCCGAAAGAGCGATATTACCGAGGGCAATCTTAGGCAGTGGCTCATTAGGGAATTTTTCTGTGAGGTTTCTTAAATTTTCTTTAGCATACTCCATATTTCCATCTACGGTTGCCATTATAGCGTCAAAGGATTTCGCGAAAAGCTCCAAATTAGGATTTCCCTGGATAGCTTTTTGGAGTAAATATTCAGAGTGTTCTCTGCTCCATACGATCCTCCTACTCAACTGATAATTCCTCAAGGATAGCAACACTTTCTCCAGAGAATATCTATCCCCTTCTCTTACAGACTCTATTAAATCTCTCAAAAGAAGTTCCCAAAGAGGATCCTCTCTCGCCAATTCTTCTGCCAGTAACTCCCCGCAGTCATATCTTTTTTCTAACAACGAAACAGACAAGTCAAATCTAATTTCTTTAAGACTTTGCCAATATTCAGATTCACGAAGTGCAACTCTTTTTTCTTCAGAAGAAAGCCGATGAGTAGGAAATAATGAATAGACTCTAATTTTCTCAATACCATCAAAATCCTTCTTCTCATATTTAATATTTGAATCTCGAAGCTTTTCCTCAAAGTTAGAAAGACCTATCTCCCCAAAATATTGAGAAACATACACAAAAAATACAGGCGAAAAGTTACACTTAGGTTCACTACTTATATATCTAATTATTGGAAATATATCATCTTCACTCTCTACATAACTTGTTACGAGATGTTTTTCACACAAATTGAACATAAAAACATCTCTATTAATATCTTTGTAAACTAACACTAAAGGATACTTATCCCCTTTAGCAGTACTTTGGGCAATAAATTGTGTACAACTTTTCCAATCCGTTCTTTGCACTACGGGAACAGTAGCAAGTAGTTGTGTCAGAAACAATACTACCAAAGCCCATTTGATAGTTTTGTTAAACCTCACCCTCTCATTCTCTAAGACATACCCTGCGATAAGATACATAAAAACAGCACCATACAACGTATACCTTGGAAAAATGCAAGGTCTATAAACAAGTGAGAAAAGATATAACAAAATAGGGGAACCAGCAACTAAAGAATACAAAATTATCAGATTAAATTCCCTCTTTTTGCGAGAGAGAATCGACTTCAGGCCATTAAAAAATACATAAAACAACATAACTAAAAGAAGTAAATTTATAACTTGGTTAAAAAAACTAAAAAAAGTAGAGACTATAGGACTTGAAAAATCTATACTTCTTACTTGATACCCCCACAGAACTGCATCATCAGCAAAGATATCAAAAAGCAATTCCACCAATGAGGGAAACCTAAACCAAGTAGCCAGTTCTTTAGGGAAATATTTGAAATTTGAAGAGAACAAAAAAACAGGAACACATGCCAAAAATTGGATAACAAGAAACTTTATCTTTTCAATGCCATTCTTTTTTCCCCCCTCCCCCCAGAAGATTAAAAAGCAAAAAACTTCCCAACAAACAACTAATAGTGCAAACGGATGGGTCAGAGTAAGAAGCAAATTACAAAAAGATAGGGACATCAATCTTATAAAATCTCTTCTTTGTATATATCGAAAAAATAACCAAATAGAAAGAACTGCCAAAAGAAGAAATAAAACATAAGTCCTAATTCCTTGAGAATGAAATCTGTATACCGGGGACAACACATATAGTAAACTCGCAAACAATCCTACCCTTTTATTTCCTAATTCCTTCCCAATTAAATACAACAACGGGATGACAAGTACGCTCAACAGCACAGAAAAAATACGGAGGAGAAGTACAGAAGGATATATATAGTTCCATAAAAAATACTCCAAAATGTAGTAGAGTGGAAATACAGCAGGATCAAATAGCGGGAGCATGAAAAGGAATTGTGTCAAACTACCACAATTCAAGTGCATCAAACTGGTATATTCATCCCACCAGACAGATTCCCTATCTACACCCCATAACCTTATCAAAACACAAAATAAAATCAGAATCAGAAGTATAATTAACTGTTTATTCTCCTGTTTTTCATTGGCAGTAATTACATTATTCAGAACTTTACCTCCTCACCCTTGGATAACACTTTGTGGAAATCTAACTATGGTGATGAATTCCAATTCCATAGGCCCTTGGTAGCACGATGTATAAATATGGGAATATAGTAGGGCAAATATAGAGGTTTCGGATACGCTCTCAACAGTCTATAGATTCTCAAGGGGTCAGCGTAAAATCTCTTCATAGCCTTTCTTTGATAAGAAAACAGGACATCATCAGGTAAATCAGTGAGGTTAACTCTCATTGCAGAAAAATCCATGTTGTTATAATTTATCTTAGCAAGCTTTTCTGGTCTGTTGTTCTTAACCCACTCGTAAAGTGGTGTTCCTGGAAAAGGTGTAACTGTAAAAAAACTCGCTGTATGAAATCGAGATTTACAGGCAATATCTATAGTCATTTCTAACTCTTTCTCAGTTTCAGTCGGAAACCCCATCATACAAAACCCAGTTATATATATGTTCTTTTCTGCTGTCATCTCTACCGCTTTCAGAAACTTGGGAATATCTAATCTTTTGCAAGTAAACTGTTGTAACCTTGGAGAACCAGTTTCAAGTGAGTAACCACAAAGATATGTCCCAACTGAGCACATAGCCTCTACCACTTCCTGAGTTACCAAATCTCCCCTGATGGCTGTTGGAAAAGCCAATTTAGTTTTGAGACCTTTCTTCAATAGCAGTTCCGAAATTTGAACTACCCTTTTAGAGTTAAAATTAAATGTATCATCTAAAAATTCAAAGTCACAAATGTTATACCGTTTTGCGAGATACTCAATCTCATCCACAACTCTCTCCGGAGAATGCATTCTAATCTTTCTACCAAAAATCGAATGACACCACATGCATTGATAAGGACAACCTCTACTGCTTAAGAGTGATGCATATTTTCTCCACCTTACTGGAGCTATAGACTGATGTTTCCAATATCTTGGCAAGTCTATCAATTCATAATCGGGGAAAGGAAGGTCATCAAGAGTCTCTACTACTGGCAACATACCCTCGTTACAAATTACTTCTCTTTTGTCGTCCCTCCATATTATCCCAGGTATATCTTTCAAAAGTGCCTTATCCGGGTATGATTCCACTATCATTTTAAATGCCACTTCACCCTCACCTGGGACTACCATATCAACATCAGCTGTATCAAAAACTTCTCCTCTTACAGATGATGCATGAGGCCCACCCAATACTATCCAAGACTTGGGACAAGCCTCTCTTAGCAACGAGACTAATCCCGGTAGTAGATAGGCAAAGGTAGTTAGGGTGGAAATAGCAATAATATCTGGGAGAAATGAATTTACCTCTCGAACAATTTTTTCATTGGTCCAATTTTCTAACCTTTGGTTGATTAATCTAACCTCTACCTTACTTTTAAGCTCATTTCTTAAATACGCGGAGAGATACATAATACCCATAGGAGGCGTGGCTAAAGGATAAAGAGGTCTTCTCAAACCTAAATTTATGAATATGACTTTAATTTTCCTCATTCTCAATCTTACATTTATCAAAAATTTACCGCTATACTATTATAGTCTCGCTATCTTAGTTATATTCAAAAAACCCGACTTTCCTTCTCCCTATATTGCAAGAAAAAACTTTTCATAAGTATGCTCTGGTATAACATGGAACCTACACAGTAGCCACACTAACCATCTAAAACTTCTCAAAAAAGGATAATATGACGGATAATCAGTAAAGTACTTATTCGGTGCCTTAATTATCTCTTCAAACTCCTCCCAGGTTAGTCCTTGCTTTCTTAAACAGTATTCTACATTCTCCTTAGTTTCAAAAAAGGGAGGCGATTCCAGAGCTTTCAGCACTTCTTCTCTGCTTATAACCCCTGTCCTTATCTTAGCGGAAAGCTCTACTACCCGCCAATCAAAACCAAACTTGCGTCTTGAATAGTAATAAACCAAAGCAAATAACTCATTATCTATATGATGCTGACCTGTATCCTCCCAATCCAAATTCTTTTTCAAAAACTCTTCTATTTTTTCTCCAGTATCATCGTAATAATTAGTTATGTTAACAACTCTAATTCCTTTCCACACAATCCAATACAACATATCATGGAGTTCTACATTCTGAAAATGCTTTAGCTCTTCTAAAGGAATTTTACAAAACTGCTTTATAATTGCTTTAGTGAGTCTACCATCGATATAGTTCCACTTCAAAGGGGTAATGCCCTCTTCTCGGAAAGAATGACTTAAAATTATATACTTTATTCCCTCTTTCTCAGCAGTGGAATATAAACTCCTTGCTATTCCTATATCATCAGTAAGATCTATATAGGGAATACAAGCTCTAATATTAGCATTGGTCAGCTCTCGAGATTCAGGCCAATCCATTATAATAGTATGCAAATCTACTTCCAGTTTTTTACATAACTTAGCCAAATTAGATTTTGCAATTTCTGAGTCCCAGCCATTATCAAAATGCACAGCCAAAGGTCTCAATTTCATAACCTCTTTCACATAATATAAACAATAGGATGTGTCTCTTCCCCCGCTAACACCTACCACACAATCATATTTCCTACCTCTTCCCGCTTTTCTAATTTTATTAGCAAGTTTCTCAAGTATCTTTGCCCCTTTTTCTCCTGTAGGAAATCTCCTCTCAAGATTGTCATGCATATGACAAAAATTACATATCCCTTTATCGTCTAACTTAACTCCTGGTATTGAAGTATCCATTACACATCTTTTACACAATACTTTTCCTTCCGCATAACTTCCCATAAAATCAAACCTCTCTACAATCTCGCTAATTCTGTCTTTATATTAGTCCGCTGGTCTCTTACTCTAACATGCTCAGAATTAAAGTATTCTCTTAATTCGCCTTCAGAAGGATATGTAATCAAGACCGTTCGTCTAGGACCATAGAACAAAAAAAAGGCACCTCCCGCCACTGCTGAAGCACCAGCATTATAAAACGCATCTGCCAAATCTTTTACTGAACCCGCTCCACCGCATGCAATTACCGGAATACTTACAGCCTCAGATATTAGGTTTATTAACCTTAAATCATACCCTTCCATCATTCCATCCCTATCGATACTTGTGATCAATATTTCTCCTGCTCCTTCATCCTCAACCCTCTTAGCTAACTCAACAGGGGTTAATCCTGTAGCACATTTACCTCCATGAGTAAAAACTTCATACTTATTCCTATCCACTTCCCTTGCATCTATAGAAACAACTATACACTGTCTCCCAAAAGTTCTGGATGCCTCCTCAACAAGTCCCGGAATCTCAACGGCTCCAGTGTTAATAACTACTTTATCTGCCCCAGAACAAAGTAGCTCCCGAATTGTCCTTATATTTCTAATACCCCCTCCGACAGTAAAAGGCATGCCTGTTTCCTTTGCTATCTGAGAGACTACATCAATTTGAGGAGCCCTTTTTTCTTCAGTCGCCACAATGTCAAGCAACATTAATTCATCTACACAATGTCGATTGAAGACCCTGGCCGCATTGATTGGACATCCTACATACTTAGGATTAGCAAATTTGACGCTTTTCTCTAATCCCCAATGTCTTAACAATAAAACCGGGATCACCCTAACCTTTAACATCCCTAACCCTTTCTAAGAAGTTTCTAAATACTACCTCACCCCCAACATAACTCTTTTCAGGGTGGAATTGTACCCCAAATATGTTGCCATACTCTAACACGGAAACAAATGGGATATAGTAAGTTGTAATTCCAATACTCCCTTCGCTATGTCCGTTTACCGGAAGCATATAAGAATGAGCAAAATAAAAACATGGGGACTCTAACAAATTCTTTAATAGTATCGAATCTATATTTCTTCTAACCTCATTCCAACCTATATGTGGCACTCTAATATTTTCATTTACGCAACTCTTAAAATGTTTCACAACTCCTTTAACCCACCCGAGACACTTTTGTTCTCCTTCTTCGCTGTACTCACACATTAACTGAAAACCTAAACATATTCCCAAAACCGGCTTCTTTAGTATCATCACATACTCATCCAACAACTTATCCAAACCCTCCCTTTTTAAGAAACGCATCGCCGAATCACAAGAACCCACACCAGGGAGGATAATACCATCATAGTTACTCAAACTACAGTTTTCTCCAATTATATTCACATTAACCCCTAACCTCTCTAACATCTTTCTTACTGACATCAAATTCCCTACACTGTAGTCAACAATTCCTATATTTAAGCCACTAAAATCTGACATAACTCAACACCTGCTGAACTTCTTTCATACTTTTAGCTACTACAAAATCCTCTATGAACAAAAAATCCAACCCCGCCCTCACAAAAGTATCTACAGCCTCTTGAGGCGTTCTCACTATTGGTTCCTCATGAATATTATAACTTGTATTCAATACTACACCACTACCTGACAATTTCTTATATTCATGTAAAACATCGTAAAAAGCAGGGTTATTCTCTTTTTTCACTATTTGAGCCCTACAAGTTCCATCCAGATGAACTATTGCCTTATGCTTCTCCCTTAACTTATTTGAAGTCATAAAACATGTAGTCATAAATTCACCTGCATGCTCAGCCTTATCATATCCAATCAAAAACTTAGAAGCATCCTCATAGATTATTGCGGGAGCAAAAGGCATGAATTCACTTCTACATAGCATTTTATTTAGTTTATCCGAAACTTCTTCGGACCTACAATCTGAAAGTATTGACCTATTGCCCAATGCCCGAGGTCCCCATTCCATTCTACCCACAAATCGCCCTACAAATTTCCCTTCTACTATCGCCCTTGCCACTACTGGTGCAATCTCGTTCGGAGCTAACTTGGTGTAAGCTAATCCGGAAGAACACAATGTATCCAAAACTATCATTTCAGGGAAACTATCTCCCCAAAAAGCATGAGCAAGTGGTTTCGGAAAAAACTTGAAAGTCGCACATATAGCACCTAAACTTAATCCTCCATCACCCATATTAGGATATACGAATAGTTCTTCAATTTCGGGCAATTCATGTATCCTCATATTAAGCAAAACATTGGCAAAAACTCCCCCAGCAACTGCTATTTTGTTAATTCCAGTTCTACTCACCCAATGCTTAACTACATCGCAGATTACTTTTTCCAAGATGTTTTGTGCCCACGCGGAAAGATTTTCTCTCCCGTATTTTTCAAAAAGATTACAAAGCCATAGCTTTAATTTCCTACCTCTGGGACCACAGTAAACTATATTAGAACCATCCCACTTGAACGGATTCTCTTCTTTTACTACTTGTGCATCTCCATGTGCTGAAAGCCCTGTTAATTTTCCTTCATCCCTACAAGGGACAAAGCCCATAATCTCTGTCAAATTCTCAAAAAATATTCCAAAAGAATTCTTAGCAGAAACTTGCCAAACTCTATTCACACTATTGGATGAGCCTACCGAAACCGTAAGCGAAAGCCCATCACCCATACCGTCTGCAGTTACTATTAAAGCTTTTTCAAAACCCGAAGTGAAAAAAGCTCCCCATGCATGCGCCTCGTGATGTTCTACAAAACTAATTTTAGCTTCTTCCGACAAATCAGGAATTTTACTTACAAGTAGTTTTCGAAGGATTGGAGAAACTACCTTCTTAACAAAAGGGGAAGGATTTCTATAACTAATAGGACTTCGGTTAACTGCCCATTCTGTTAAACTACTCCAAATCTTTTTTTCTTCCCTCCGCCTGCGGGATTCGAATGCTTTCTTATGAATACTTGGAAATATTCTAAAAACAGGAAAAGGAGTGAAAACACCAGAAACACAAACCGCAGATATTTCCTTCAAACTTATTCCTAAATACCTTAATCCCGCATCTAATGAGAAATAAGGAAATCCTCCCTCATTTTTTCTCCGAGTATATCTTTCTTCATTAGACATAAAAAGAATTTCATCTCCATAACAAATAGTAATACCCGAATCAAAAAAGTCTTCGCTAATTCCTAATATAATCATAAATTTCCCTATGATAAAGCACAATCATAACCAGAAAATATTTTTAAGAGCTTGATAGTCTAAAGTCCATATTAAAGAAAGTTCAACCAAAGGCGCACACCAGCATCTATTACAATTAACGGGAACTACCAACTTTTGTATTAACTTGCTAATATTTCTACTACCTCCATCGCTTTCAAATTCACTCCGAATTTTCTCAAGTTCATATAAATGACAAGATAAAATCGTCCCGTCCGGCTCAATCGTAATGCTTAATCTACCTGCAGGACACCATATAGAAGCTTGATTAGGCCAATTAGCAAGGTATTTAAGACCGGATAGTGAATTTCGTATCCACGCCCCATTTTTCTTTGCCAATATGACTTTCTCAACAACTTTTCTATATTCCTCTACAGGTGGAGCAATAGGATTTGGAGAAGTGGAAGAATCTAAGTGTAAAGTAGCTGGTTGGAACATTACAGGAATTCTAACTTCTTTTGCTTTCTCAATAACGAACTCTATACTTCCTATGTTAGAACTCGATATCACGCATAAAAAAGAAGTAGATATTTTTTTTTCTTTACAATACTTAACAACTTCAAACAATCTTTTATATGAACCCACTCCTCTAACTTCATCTTGCACCTCCTCCGGACCATCAAAACTTAAATTTATGTGGTCTACACATTTTTCTATATTTTTCAGTCTCTCTATAAATAAACCTGTGGTACTCAAGTACACTCTAAAACCAAGCCTTTTAGAATAATGTAGTATCTCCTCAATATCAGTTCTCACAAGAGGTTCTCCTCCGCCAAAGGTTATCCACCTTATTCCTATCTTATACAACTCCTCCAAAAATTCCTTCGCTTCCTCTGTGTCAAGCTCTTTTATATCACTCACTTCATTTGCCCCGCAGTATTTACACTTGAACGGACATCTAAAAGTTATGTTCCACTCTGCAAATATAGGATTTTTTTTACCCAGTACACGAGTAAGTAGCCAGGCTTTACCTAATGATGCTACTTCTTGCATACTCTTTCTTAAAAAAAACACTATAGAGTTTCCTTTTGTAGACCTTTGCTAATACTTCGAATACCTAATATAACCATAGCCAACCATCCTAACGGAATCCACAACCAATAAGTCAGCAATCTAAAAATGCTTATAACTATAATTATCTCAGGAGTTTTTATATTGAACCAATACAAGGAAACGCCCAACACCATCTCTAAAATTCCTAACCCTCCAGGAATCCCGCTTATAGCTCCAAGAAACACCCCACCAAGTAGAACTAACTGAGCCTCTACAAAAGACAAATTAGTCCCGTCGCTTTCAAGTAAATAAAAGAAAATCAAACCGTTGATAAACCACCCCAGTGCACAAACAATAGAAAGAATCAAATAAGCTAAATAGCCTCCCTTTACCTGTGGCAGATAGGGGAACAATTTAATAAAAAGCTTTCCCCCGTATCTAATAAAAATCCAAATAATGGTTAACCCCGCAAAACTTGTCACCCATATAAAAAACCTCATATTAGCATATTCGCCCAAAAAAATCGAAAAAGTTAAAAATGCCCCACTAAAAACTACTATCAACATATGGAGTTCAGCCACAAAACATAGTTCTCCCAAAACATTAAACTTTTTCGACA
This sequence comes from Candidatus Hydrogenedentota bacterium, assembly GCA_026415215.1. Lineage (GTDB taxonomy): Bacteria > Hydrogenedentota > Hydrogenedentia > Hydrogenedentales > Hydrogenedentaceae > Hydrogenedens. Next base: position 17,796 of record JAOAHN010000120.1, on the reverse strand, counting down.
AAACATAACCTCTTACAACTCTTCCCATCTGAACCGGTAATAAGATGCCAGCCCCCTGCGTCATGTAAACTAAAATAGAATTTATAAACGAGATTGAAATTCCATAAAGGAAAAGAACATATCTCCAAACTCCAAAATCAATAACCCAGTCTATAAGACGCAAAGTTAACACTAATAAAATTACCTCACTTTTGTTGTATAATATTTTCCAAATGTAGTCCCAGTCCTCTTGATGGAATGTAAGAATTCCATATACGGTAAATCCCAACAAAAGGAGTACCCCTAAAAATTGGAGCCAATTAGATGAGTTTAATATGTAACTACCTTTCTGACTCACTTCTTTTCCTTCCTGTGGAAACTAAAAATGATACCACGAAGATGGATAAATATTTTACCTGCAGAAGCTAACCTGATAGAAAACCCACCGGAAGCACTGCTTAAAAATGATTTTATTATAAGCAGGTGGGAGACCGAATTCTCTCAATATTTTAACAGAAAATATGCTGTAGCGCTTCCGTCTGGAAGAATTGGGTTCAACCTGATATTAAAATTCTTTATATCGAATAAAGATTTGAAACCTGGAGATGAAGTTCTTGTCCCTGCACTTACTCTCAAAGCAATTGTAGAAATAGTAAAATCAAATGACTTAATACCCGTATTTGTAGATATAGACCCACGCACATTGAACATAAGTCTCACAGACCTAAAGAAAAAAATAACAAACAAAACAAAAATGTTATTAGCCTTACACGCATTCGGAAACCCCTGCTCAATAGATAAGATATATGATATTTCGAAAAATAATAATCTAATTCTGATTGAGGACTGTGCTCACGCTTGCGGGGCTGAATTAAAGATTAAAGTAGATAGCAATGAGAAAAAGAGGTTTGTAGGCACTTACGGAGAAGCGAGCTTCTTCAGCTTCGATATAAATAAAGTCATAAATACCTATGGTGGAGGTATAGTTTTAACAGACGACTCCAAAATGCATAGATTTATAAGAGATGCTATATCTAACCTGGGAAAAGACCCTAAAATAATTAGGAAAAAGCTAATCTCCTTGAAACTCGAACAATATTTATATAAATCACCCCTTATCTATCCTCTGCTATTTTTGAGGACTTTCAAACCTGTGATGAAAATATTTGAACTTACCTACAGACGACTTCAATCAGTCCCTCCGGAGAACATAAAATTTAATCCTATCCAAGCTTCTATTGGGATAGAGAAGCTCCCTTCGCTATATTCAAAAGTCCATCAGAGACTTGAGTTAGCAAAAGTATACAGAAAAAATCTTACAGATAAAATTAAAACCCCTTATATACATCCTGAGTTCACCCCTTCTTATTACATGTTTGTTGTCATACTTCCGTGCTATGCTCGAAAAATTGCGCGAAAACTTCTCCGTTATGGAATCGATTCTGCCTTTGAAAGTGAAATCATCGACCTGGTTATCCCACCTTATGAATACAAAAACTGTCCAAATGCTGTTGAAATTTACCCGAAATTGCTCGGACTTCCGTTTTACGACTCCCTCGAGGAGGAAAAAATAGAAGAAGTGTGCCGAGTTTTAGAAACCCTATTGAGAAAGTTCCCATCCCCTCCGGAATAACAAGGCTAAATTTCACCTTCACACACAAGTACATCACCACTCAATTCACTCGCTTTCTTAAATGACTCTTCCGCTTCAGCTGTATTTCCCTTTTCCATATATATATTTCCCAACTCACAATAAATCTCAGCGATAAAAGCATTATCCCACCCTTTTTCCTTACCCTTGTCCAAAGCTCTATCAAAACACTCAAAAGCCTCTTCATATTTCTTTACAATTCTTAAAAATCTACAGTAGGAAATCCATCCCACAGGATCACTCGGATAAATCTCCAAAGCGGTTCTAAGCGATTCTTCCGCTTCTCTATATCTCTTTAATTCCAGATACAATGTCCCCAAGTTCCTCCATGCAAGAGGAAACTCATGCAGAAGTTCCACTGCCCTCTTCAAATGAGTTTCTGCCTTATCATATTGTCCAACGACGAAACAGTAATAGCCCAATGCATTATGTATATTGTGGTCATTGGGATTAATCTCAAGTGCCTTTTCAAAATATGGGATGATATCCGACAATCTTCCCTTCTTGTTTAAAGCATCTGCCAGATTATAAAGTGCGTTTATTAAATCAGGTTTTATTTCCAAAGCTCTTTTATAAAGATCTATTGCATAGTCTATATTTCCCTTCAAAAACTCGTGAAATCCGAGGTTGTTATATGCCAAAGGATTTTTATCGTCTACCTCCAAAGCTCTGCGATACATATTCTCAGCTTCTTCCCTATTTCCCAACTTATCATACAAAACCCCCAAATCATAAGGTATGTATGAATTGTTAGGGCTGTTCTCCATTGCCTTCTTGTACAACTCTATAGCTTTATGTGTATTACCCCTCTTCTCCTCTAATTGAGCAAGATTATAATATGCAAGCTCATCCTCAGGCCTTATTCTCAAAGCTTCTAAAAATTTTTTCTCAGCCTCATCTAACTTCCCGAGTTTCACAAGAAGACTCCCCCAATTGTTCAAAACAAGAGTGAAATTAGGAACTGCTTCTAACGCTTTCTGAAAATGCTCCATAGCAAGAAGAGGGTCATCATCCTGAACAAGTAACGCCAACTCTCTATGGGCTCGGGCATCTTCTGGATTTAACTCAAGTGCCCTTTTAAATTTCTCCACAGCCTCCTCCTTTTTCCCCATCCGGGCATAAACCTGGCCCATCATGTAGTAAACATTCTGAAAATCTGGAACTATATTCACTGCCATCTGCAACTTCTCTATTGCTTGCTCATACTCCCCTTTATTGGCATATATCGCCCCCATCTTAGCAAGGACATAGTGAAATTGTGGATAGGACTCCAACGCTTTGTAATAACACCTCAGTGCACCTTCGTAATCCTTTTCCTTTTCATATATTTCACCCAATTCGTTCCATGCCCGTGCATCTCTCTCGTTCAATTCAACAGCCCTTTCGAGCCATTTTCTACTCTCAGAATAGTTAGCCTGTGCTTTTAAGACACATCCTAACAAATACATACAATCTTGATAGTCCGGGCTTAACTCAATTGCTCTCCTGAAACATTTTTCTGCCTCTTCTATCCTATCAGTAGCGAACAAAATTCGACCCAATCTTTCATAACCGTATGCAAAATCCACTTGTGCACTGACAGCTCGCTTATAATACTCTTCAGCTTTTTCCCAATCCCCTTCATCTGCGAATAAATTACCTAACTCACAAAGGGCCCTTGCATCAAGAGGATTTAACTCTATCGCTTTACTCAAGTGTTCTGACGCCTTTTGAACTTCTCCAATCTTCCTCAATTCCCTACCCATCATGTAATAGACATCTTGATAACTCGGATCTAAACTTATAACTTTCTCATAATAGAGCAAAGCTTCTTGGACCCTACCCATAGAAGAAAGTAATTTTCCATATTTGTCAAGCACATAGGTAAAAGTTGGATAAGATTCCAGCGCCTTTTCATAGTGTTCTAAAGCAAGTTTATTATTCCCCTGTTTCTCAAAAATCTCACCTAACTCATTATGGGACCTTGCATCTCTGGGATTTAATTCCAAAGCCACTCTAAAAAATTCCTCTGACTTATCTAACCTCCCCAACGCTAAATAAGCCTTTCCTAAGTAGTAATACATATCTTGATAATCAGGTTGTACCTTGACACCTTTTTCTAACTGCTGAATAGCCTCTTCGTATAATCCTTTCTTATATAGGTCTTTGCCCAACCTGTGATGCATATACGCGGAACTATCCTGCAAAAAGAGAAGTATTTCCGCCTCCTTTTTTGCCTCTTCTATCATACCTCTTCTCAGATAAGAATCTGCTCTTTGGTAATGCCACCTTGCTAAATCAGGTTCATAAGGAATCCATCTTATCGAAATAATAATAAGAGCTAATACAAATACAGAGGTCCACTTCACACTACCCACAGCCCCATTAGAGAATAACTCTAACAATACCCTATAAACGAAAAAAGCCCCGAAGAAAAGAAAAATTGGAATCACTGGAACACGAGCTCGGCCATTAACAAAAAACGGCAAAAAACTCCCAAGATATACTAAAATAAAAATAAAAAGCATCAAAACTATCTCACCTGTGGGATACTCGAATACCCCTTCTTCCCTCAACTTTTTATAGCGAGTTATTAAATAAACAACTCCAGATATAAATAGAGCTCCTGCAAAAGGAAATCCGGGTAGAAACTTCAATGGATTATAGTAAAGCAACTCATAATGAACCACTTTGTTACATGTTATCTCCAATGGGCAAAAAAGTAAAATAGCCTTCTTCAGAATCAATTTTAGGGTCTGCCCCGGGTTGGCTAATATATAATCAACAGCTTTATTTGTAAATATTCTTGATGCTTCCGAATGAGAAATTCTATCTCTGCCTAATTCTTTTGCTAACCCTTTTACTACATTTACATAGTCCCGAGCAGTCCAATTTCCTGTTCCCTCAAGGTTCTGTAAATATTGATTCCACGGAGTAACTCCGTCCGCTTCAGGATTATTACCGATAAACAGATTCTCACCAAAGTAAGTTGATACTAATACAAATTCACCCGAGGCTAAGTAGTTTCTAACAGTTATCGGAATAATTGGAAGAAAAGTGCATATAAGTAACGCCATCCATGAAACGAGAAATCTGAAACTTTTTTCTCTCTTCAGACTATTCCACGCCATCCACAAAGCTAAAAAAGGACCTATCGCAAGAATATTCGGTCTCATCGTAGCATAGATACCAATTGCTAAACCTAAAAATCCCGCCCACCACCAGCTAAAACTCTTAGACCATTTCAGTAACAGAGTGAAAATAAGTAAAACTAAGAAAACAAACAGAGCGGGGTCATTTACCTCACCTTCCCAATAAATAAACACTCCATAAGTAGCAACTAAGAAACTAAAAATTAATCCTACCCACTTATTAAATAGTGCTTTTCCTAAAAAAAACGCTATTACTACCGATAACACTCCCACAACAGAGTTAAATATTCTCGGGGTCAAATAACTATCAGAAATAAAGCGGTATAAAAAACTTAGCAAATACCCATAACCCGGCGGGCGAAAAAAAGGTGTAGTCCGCATCTCTGGATCAGTTACACCTTCCGGAACGCTCCAGTCTCCTGTTACTAACGCCCTCGCGAAATAGTCCTGTACTTCTGGGTCCTGTTGCAAGGCGGAGTAGTCTGGAGCTTCACTGAAAACCTCATATAAGTACCATCCTCTTAAAAATATAGAAAACACCAGTATAATAGAAAAAATAATAATGACTATTTTCTCGCTTTCCAGCTGTATTCTCATCTCTGAGGCTATACTTGAAACTAAATGTTCACAGAGCGTATATGAATGGGGATATTACACCTGCGTTACCTGCAAATATAAGTAGTGCAGCAAGGAGCAACAATGTAATAATAATAGGAGCTAACCAATATCTCTTCCTAACCTTCAAAAAGTCCCAAAACTCCCTTAAAAGTTCCATCATACAACTTATCTCCACTGAGTGTTATATCAAACTATATTATAAACTTTTTCCTCTTATCACTGATAAGAGAATCAGTTCCTAATTGACTTTAGCCTGGCGATGAAGTTTAGCAAAATATCCTGCAACTCCATTCCTAATTCTTCAACTCTTCTGACATATAAATGGTAAGCAACCAAGGAAGGAATTGCAATTATCAACCCTACAACAGTTGTAATAAGTGCCTTCGATATACCTTGAGCTAACATCTGGGGATTTCCAAGTCCACCTTTGGTCACTGCATTGAATATATCTACCATTCCCAAAACTGTTCCCAATAACCCTAATAAAGGACTTACTACAGCGATAATTTGAAGCAGAGCCAATCCTCTTTCCATATTAGTCATCTGGGTTCTACCTACAAATTGAACATGCTCGAGTATAATTTCCTTCGGCTCATTTCTGACATTCAACGATTCTCTGATTAATACTGGAAGCGGAGCTGTTTTGTATTTGCATGTAGTATAGAGAGACTCTAAGTCTTTTTCATTAGTTACTTTAGATAACAAGTTTAAAACATCAGGAGGGAATATCTTACTTCTTTTCAATGAGAAAAAGCGCTCTAAGATAATCGCCAGCCCTAAAACAGAGCATAATGCAAGTGGGACCATAACCCAACCACCTTCATACAACATACCTAACCATGACATAACTTACTCCTTAATTACATAAAACTAAATGTCCATCTTATTTGAAGAGTTTTCCTTTGATAAATATCAGGAATCTTAAAAGGAAGGGGTGGGAAAGGCGATGCCCTTTCCAGTGCAAGTTTACATATACCTGCATAAAAAGGGTCTTCTGCACTTCCTACAACCTCCAACTTTACTAAATTGCCATTCTCCCCTATTTCACAATCTATTACAACTTCAGTAGGCTTAGTTCCAGAATACTTCGTCAATAGCAAGTGAAGCCAGTAGCGCTCAACCTTTTTTTGAACACTTTTAAGATATGGGGCTATCTCATCCTGGAGCGCCTCGAATCCCAATACGCCTTCTCTCTTTACTCTATTATACACACGCCCTTGTGTTCTGGTAACCGCCGTATTTTTAGGAGTAACCATTGCTATATTTTCTTCCCCCTCGGAGTCACTTACCCTATCTTTAACACTAAGATCCTGCTCTTTCTTCAAACTTCCACTATTAGCTAAATCTTTTTGGACTTCCTCACCATAAATCTCCTCTTTTGCCCTCTCAGTAGTGATTGTTTTACCTTGTGATTTCTCCACTTTCTTGCTCACTACTACTTTCTCTTTATTAGTTTCCGAAGCAGTTCCTTTTTTTTCTATTTGTCTTTTCTCGTCCAGTAAATTAGTAGAAAAATCCCCAGATTTGGGTGGATTTTCAACATTACCTAAAGTATCAAACTCGGAAAAATCATTAACAACCGGGCCCGGGACATCCCCACTCTCCTTAACAACCGGACCACTTGCAACGCTATTCTGTTCTGCTATATTGTCTGTACTTTCAGGAATCTCATCCGTAGGGTTTTGGACTTCAACAAGTTTTTTGATGTTTTCCCGTTGTTTGAGATCTATCAACTCTATCACCAAGTTCTCTTCTTTATAACTACCCCTATCATTATTTGTAAACATAACACTACTAAAAATATAGAGCAGAAAAATATGAATCAAAGTAGAAAACAAAACATAAACACTTAGTTTTTTAGAGTATGTAATCTCCATCGAATTTACGACCGCTATCCTTTAAAAACAAACTTAACTTTTCCATTTTCAAAAACATAACCGTAGGCATTTTCTAACCATTGAAAAACTATTAAATTTAAAGCAGTCTCTACACTTACATTAGAAATATATAGAGGGTTGATGGGCAACTCCTCCGTTCCAGGCTGTAACTCCACTCCGATTCCTAACTGAGCCGAAATAATCTTAGCAACATCTTTTAACGGTTTAGCGGAATCATAAAATGGAAGGCTTCGCCCTTTCTCTATTATCTCCGGGAGATTTAGTGAGACTCTTTTTTTTAGTCTCTCATCTAAGCCTCTCTCATTAAAACATTCACAGCTTTCAAGTTCAGAAATGTTATTGTTTAAGGTAGTATAAAGGAACACGAAATCTTCTCTTACGCACATCCTTAATGTCTGTGGTGATATGCGTGCACTCTTTATCACCATATCCAAAAATAAGTCCAAAGAGAGTTGATTTGCAACTACTTCTCCTATCGGAAGTTCGGCAAGGGTATTATCTGCTACTATATTACACCCGTAAGCAAAATTTAGACTGTTAAAAACATTATATAACTTAGTGCCTACACCAAAGCTTGCTGAGATTTTTATATCTTTGAATCTTGACGGCATTTTCTCCGCTAAGGGATACAAAGCAAGCAACTCGTACATTGGAAAATCAGGAGGATAAAGAAAGTAATATCCTCTCTCTGACTGACAAACAAGACCCGTTGCGGATACTACTTGTAGTAGGAGCTTATCCCACTCTTTTGCGGGTTTATCTATTTGCACCCAGCGTGATTCTACACCGTTAAGCAATGCAGCAGAAACAGGAAATTCTAACCCCATTCTCCTCACTACAAGGTTCAATAAAACTGGCTCTCTCACCAATTCACCAACACTCTCATATCCTCCAATTTCAATATCATCTTTACCTATCTTTTGATTCAACTTTTCTTTACCACCGGTAGTTCCGCAACCAAAACCCAACATCCCCAATAGACAAACAAAAGTTAAGAGAAAACAGCACCTCTTAAAATTGTTTAAAAGCATAAACATACTATCTCCTCAAATAACATCTCGAATATTTCGTATCAATTGATAATTAGGATATACAATCATATATCATATTACGAAAATAAACTAAAAAGTTCTATAATTCTAACGGGAATGCATCTGGCTATAATTACAATAGGAGTATTATTGTTCACCCCTTGTGCTTATGATTTTTTCGGGGAAATCCCGGAAAATATACCCACCTTTAGGATTAAGTTTCAGCGAGATCAAAGTGAAGTCTTCGGGGCTATTAGAATCCAAGGAGAATGGCTTAAAGATACTTCTCCTGTCTACTTAAAAACAAAAGCCATTGAAATAGTTATAGATACGCCCTGGGAGCATCCTCAACCTCTGCGAAGAGAACTTGGCCAAAAAGTAGACATTTATTATGAAGTGCCTGTTCTAAGAAAGAAAAGATTAGAAGAAGGGTGGAAAAAGACAGGCTTTACAATTATAGACACTCCCCAAGGTAAACGAGTAATCAACAGTAATGACTACAAAAATGCAATCAATGTTCTAAAAAAATCTCATGAAATATACTCTATTACCGCCGAGCCTCCTTTATATTACTCGCCTGAAAGTAAAAACATCTCTTTCGATAATCAGGGAAGAAATTTTCTAAGAGTTTGGTGGTTACATATAGTAGTCACTATAGTGGGGATAAGCTTATTGTCTTTGGTAATATGGCTCTTTTTCATCAAAGGAGAGAAATAATATAATGTCCTTTTAACTCCAATCATGCTAACCCATTTACTTCATAGGCTATAATGGGTTGGTCTCGACCCTTAATCTTGAAACTACCCACAGGAGAACCCACTAACCGTCCCTTTAGAAATTTCCAAACCTCCTCTCCGACGACAACCTTTCCAGGTCTTGCTATATCACACAATCTCTTCGCTATATTAACCTTATCTCCTACAACAGTATACTCCATCCTCATAGGGGAACCTACAAAACCAGCCACTACTTCTCCCATTTCAATTCCTATGCCTACTTGTAAAATCGGCTTATCTTCGGTGTTCCTTAAGTAATTTAATTCATCGTTTCTTTTAAGGATATCCAATCCTGCACAGACTGCTGAGTATGCATCGTCTCCAGTAGATATTGGTGTGCCAAACAAAGCCATAATTTCGTCCCCAATGTACTTATCCAGAGTCCCTCCCCAAGCAAAAATTATCTCGGTGATAGCTGTGAAGTGTTCATTCAGTAAATCAATTAGCTCCTGAGGGGGCATTTTCTCAGCTATCTGAGAAAAACTTCTAATATCGCAAAACAAAGTAGCCACTGTTTTTCTCTCACCACCAAGCTTAAGTGAAGAACCCTCCTTCAAAATCTTCTCTACTATTGGGTCAGGGAGAAATCTTTTAAAACTCTGCCTTTTTCTTTCCTCCTCGAGCATTTTCTCGTTGAGCCTCGCATTTTCCACCGCAAAGGCAATTTGACTCCCTAAAGAACAAAGTAGCTCGAGGTCCTCCTCGTCAAATCTAACTACATTTTGGATAGTATCAACATAAATTGAGCCTAAAATCCTATCCTCCATTTTTACGGGGGCACTCATAGCACTTTTAATTTTCTTGAGCACTATACTTTCCCTACCTGAAAAATATGAATCTAAAGAAGTATCATTAAGTAAAATAGGTTCCCCATCTATAGCGGACTTACCAGCAATTCCCATACTTGGAGAACTGGCATCAAGACTCGAATCAATCGCTTTTACAGCCTTAACCAGAAGAGCATTTCTTCTCTCTTCATGTAATAAAATAAAACCACGCTCCGCACCTACTACTTCTATTACCAACTCGAGAAATTTTTCTAATTTTGAATCTATAGGTTGTGCAGAACCCATAATCTGACTCGCTTTATATAAGGCATCTAACCTACGATACGCCCTACTCAACTGTCTAATGTCAATTTTAGGAAACCCTCGTTCAATCTCTTGTAATCTCTCTTCCCTCGCTAAAATCTTATTAGAAACCTGGAAAAGAGTATTTTGGACATTTTCTATCTCTTTTCTTACTTGCTCTACTTGAGTAACAATTGTGCTCTCAAACTCACTTTTACTCCGCCCATATTGAGTATCATCTCTAAAAATGATTCTACATTTACTGCCCAAGTAAATCTCATCCATGTGTGAGAGTAAATGCTCTACCACTCTCTGCCTGTTGACATAAGTCCCATTTAGACTTCGTAAATCCTGAATGATATACTTCCCATCACGATATGAAATCTTAGCGTGATGCCTTGAGATTTCTTCAGCTAACAAAATCACATCACAATCGTTTGCCCTTCCTAAAATAATTTCCCTATCAGAAAGAGGAATAGTCTGAGTAGACAATCCTTTTTGCTCCACTATTAATTGTGGCATTATACTCCTTCCCCTACCTATTAAATATTACTTATTTTCCTGGTGTCCTACCTCTATCTTTCCTAAACTCCCTCAAATCTTAAATCAGAAAGGTTCAACTTTAATTTCCTTATTATCTAACCCATCTAATTTAGCAGTAAATTCCCATGCTCCTCCCTGATTATAAATAGCCATCAGTAAAACATTTTCCTCTTTAAGGTTTAGTTTTACTTTATCTTCCTCTGGAGTCATAATCCTGCCATTCGGAAATGAGTGAACTAACTTACCATTTAGCCAAACCTTAACTCCGTCATTAGTCCCTAAAAGTAATGTAGATTCTAATGCTTTGGAACACTTTATCTTACATGCTACATACGCAACACACTCAACTCCCTCTCCCAACTGTTCAAACAAATCTCCATAGATAACACCATCTTGTCTTACTTTCATTGGTAATATTCTCCAATCCTTAACTGACGAAGGTTCAGTTTCCGGCGGAAGAGATACTTCTCTAAACAACCTATCAGCACTGTAATCATCCAACCTGTATGGTCCACTTACACTCCACGCACAGATGAAACTATCCCTATTCTTCGCCCCATTTAATAATGAGGAAATTTCTTCCTTCTGCTTATCCTTTACTATGTTCAATCCAGATTCAAGGAGTGGTATGCATCTTTCAGGATATGCAAAACAAAGATTTCTCGCGAGAGTTATTCTAGCAACTTCCCAGTCACTCTTAATCTCACTATTCGGTGCTATACTTTCTACAAAATCAAGACTTTCTATTCTCCTCAACTTTGCTACATTTCCTAAAACATTCTTTTGAAAATTAGCATTTCCATTTGTAAACTTCCAAATTTCAATGTAGTAAGTAGTTCTCTCTAATTCAGTCAAAGGCACATTACTCCTCAAAATATCTAAACAACTCCGTACGCCCGCATCCTTAAGTTCCGCAGTTTTGAAACCCTCTAAACTAGAGAGAATATATTTCAAAATCTCTACATCCTCAGATTTCCCTAAAGCCCTTAATATTATGGGCGCTAACTCTGTTTCTTTAGAGATTAGATTCTTTAAGAACTCGTATCCCTCTGGCGACTTCAAATCACCTAATATATTTATATAGACCTTTTTCTCCTCGGCACTTTTCGCTGTATTAAAAATATCCACTACATACTTTACCCTATTTCCTTCATCCTCAACTTTCCCCAAGATTGATGTGATAGCACTTACATATTTCGATGCTCCAGCAGGATCTTTTGCAACTTGGCTAAACAGAAGTGGTAACTCTCCCTCATCCCCTATGATAGAGATGGTATCTAAAGATTCAGCTAAAACTACTGCATCTCCTTCCTTTATAAAATTTACTATTAAATCCTTTATCTTAGTTTCTCTTCTTTCCCCAATTAGTCTCACCGCCAATTTTCTTTGCTCATCAGAACCTTGCTTTGCTTTACTCACTAAAAATTTGTCCATACCTTCACATGACAATTTGATAAGAGCATCCTCGGCACTTTCAGATATATCTCTCTCGCCGGACATGACCAAATTCATCAATATATCCGTAGAGCCAACATCTCCTATTCTACTCATCGTGTTTATCGCTTTTATTTTTACTTCAGGAGTCTGACTTTCAACTAACTTAATCACCTCCGGCAAAGTAGATTTCAAGCCCCTTTGAGATATTACCTCTAACAAAGCTAACTGTACAGAAGCACTCACTTTTGAGATAACCGAAACAATTACTCGCGACACTACCTCACTATCCAACTTTTCATTTTTCAGTATATCAACCGATGCAGGGGCAAGATACTTATCACCTGAGAATATATTTTTTTCCAAAAGTGAAATACTCTCATTGCCCTTTAGCTCTACAATTCCCTGAAGAGCACTTACTTTAGAAATAGATGCGACTCCAGGCTGATTGTACACTGCTTCGTAAATCGAAAGAGCTAAATCTTCTATCCCTTGCTCCCGAATTTTACTCAAATTATCCGCCGCTCTCAATAGATACTCTACTATTGCCTTATCTCCCTTGCCAAGTTTATCTTGTCCCCAATTCCAAAGTACCCGTGCAGATTTCTCTCCTGGTATCTCAGATAATGCCCACAAAGCAGAGTTACTCAAATCTCTGTTTTCAGAATCTAAATATTTGCTTAGTATATCAACTGACTTCTCATCCTTTCTCCTGCCCAATGAATTTATTAACGCAATTTTTAATGAATGTTTATCGAGTTTCTCCAAAGCATTTATTAACGCCTCCGTCGCTTCTTTTCCAGGAATTTGTTCCAATACCATACATCCTATATCTATTGTATTTTCATCCTGAAGTAAAGGAACAATTTTAGAAACAATAGAAGGTGTACCTATTACAGCCAGTTGACGAGCAATAAATCTCTTACCGTCTATCGAAGCCGATGGTAAGATGCTTGCTAAACTTTGAGCTAACTTTTCTTGTTTTTGAGGTTCATTTTTAGTTAGCTCTACTGCATCTATAATAGGCTGTAAAGGAGCTCGTTCCATTCCAAATTTATAAGTTTTCAAATACTCTAAAGCAGGTCCTAATTCAAGGTTATCACCTAAAGTTGGAAAGATAAACACAAATGTATATAGAACCAAGGTTAAACTCAGTAAAATTTTCTCCTTCATTTTTAGTCTCCTTATAGTAAGGGAATTAAAATTTACTCTATCCTAATCTCCACGGTGAACGCATCGACGGCTGCATCATTCTATTTGCCTCATCATCGTTTACGAACATCTCCTTTTCCGGATCCCAATTAAGTTTTCTTCCCAATCTCATTGCTATGTTAGCCATATGGCACATTGTGGCAGTATGGTAACCCACCTCAACTGGAGCCATTGGGTCTTGTCTTGTCTTTACACACTCAATGAAGTTTTTGTGATGTCCCTTGCTTCTACCCAAATGAATTTCATTAGGACCTATGGTTTCCTTTAACAGAGAAAGTGGATTTGCTCTCAAATCTCCTCCATGAATATGTATAAAAATCCAACCTTTATCCCCTTCAAACTTAATTCCTCGAGGTCCTACACTTTTTCCTATTAGCTCCACACCATTGGCATACTCAAATCTAAATTCATAACTCATCGCAGTATTGAATAATCCCTCCTTAGGGAAGAAACCTGTTCCCTCAACCGATATTGGAGTAGTATGGTCAGTTCCATTTCCAAGTTGGCCTAAGTCAATTATGTGCGCTCCTCTATCAGTCATCTCTCCTCCACTATAATCAAGTATATATCTAAACCAGAAATGACACCGCTTCTCTGTGTATGGTTCTTTAGGCGCAGGTCCTAACCAAAAATCATAATCAAACCAAGGAGGCACTGGCATCTCAGGTTGAGGAGGAATAGGGCCGTGGTTATCTATAGGCATAAAGACTCTAATAGTATGAAGCTTCCCTATTCTTCCATTTCTTACAAGCTCACAAGCAAAACGAGCATTGTCTCGAGACCTTTCGTGACTACCCGTCTGAAAAACACGCTTATACTTCCTTACTGTTTCTACCACTGCTTTGCCTTCAGGTATAGAATTAGCTAATGGTTTCTCGCAATAAATATCCTTCCCAGCCTTAGCAGACTCTATGGAAATTATAGCGTGCCAGTGATCAGGAGTAGCTATCATAACTGCGTCTATATCTCCTCTTGATAGCACTTCTCTAAAATCTCTATAAACACCACATCCTTTATAATTAGGAATACTTTTCTTCTGAGCGTAAAATTCATTCACTATATTCTTAGCCTCCTCAGCATGATGAGCATCCACATCACAAACAGCTACAACTTGTACTTCTGGTAAACTTAAGAACGCACGCATATTAGCTTTACCCTGTCCACCCACACCTATACAAGCAAGGGTTATTCGTTCATTCGGGGACACACTCCCCTCGGCTCCAAAAACATAATTAGGGATAAGAGTCGGTGCTAATGTAAATCCTGCCAGGGTTCGCACACCTGTGTATAAGAAATCTCTCCGAGAAAACTGCTTTTTAGTAGTCATGCAGGGTATCCTCCTATGTAAAGAAGTGAAACAATATATACACTATTAGATATTCTATTCCAAGAGATTACAAGAAATAAAGTTTTCTCCGCACTACTTCTGTACTTCAAAATCGGAGATAGACTGACTTGTAACTGTCTTCAATTTGTAAATAGCCCTGGACAATCCAACTCTGGCGGTAGCGAGCCTACTTTCCGCTTCTACTAAATCCCTTTGAGCTTCATTCAATCTTACTAATGGAGCCTGCCCTGCATTGTACTCCTTTTCAACAAGATCTCTGTTTCTTTTTACATACTCCGCCGTTTCCTTTTGAAGTTTTAATTGCTCCATTGCTGACCTTACCTCTTGCAAAGCAGTATAGACCTCAGAAATCACAGTTAACCGAACAGAACTATAATTTTCTTCAGCCTCTTTAATAAGTGACCTTGCCTCTGCTCTCATTGCCCTATATTTTCCCCCTGCAAACAAATTATATGTAACATCCAGTCCTATGGTTGTAGAAAAATCCTCTTCGCGAAACTCGCTATCTTCTTCTCTATTGGCAGAGTGTGACAAGGTTACTCCTATTTGGGGATAAAATGTAGATTTAGCCTGTCTAAGTCTTGCCTCAGCTTGACTCACAGATAAACCCGCAATCTTCAAGTCCGGTCTGTTTGATAAAGCTACGCTCAACAACTCGTCCTCTTTCAAGTCATCAACGGATTTAACAATATCATCCTCAGGCAAGGGTGCTAAAATAACATTTTCGGGGAGCTTACCTGTTGTCAAACCCATTATCTCTGCGAGCGCAATTTTTGCTATTTCCCTATTCTGTCTCGCATTTATTATTTGAGACTCTGAAGACCTAAGCCTTACTTCAAAGTTCAATACATCACTCAAAGAGCCTGAACCTTTTTCATATTTTGCCTTTGCTTCGTATAATAATCTCTCATTAAAAGATTTATCAGCCTCTGCTATCCTTATGTTTTCCTCAGCCAAGTGAACAGCATAATAGTTATTTGCTACTGCATAAAGAAGCAAACGAGTTGCCTCCTTTTTAGATTCCTCCATACTAATTTCCGACAATTCAGCAAGTTTAAGTGAATACTTTCTCGCAAAACCATCAAACAGTGTATATCTCAAAATAAAATTCAACACATAGGTATTTTGATATTCAGGAACCTCCTTAGTTGCAAGGTATGAGGAAACCCAATTAGATATTATTGTATCCCACGGAATACCACTTAAAATGGAGTCTATATTAGCCGTTCCTATATCAGAAGGAATTCCCCGAGATACGGACTGTCCTAACATCTGGGAATTTTGTCTCCATACAGAATCTTTTACACTCTCTACTTTCGCATCAGAAAACTCTAAATGAGTTGCAGAATAATTTGCCATCAATTGAGGATAGTAATTTGCTAAAGCTTGCTTAACTCTTTGCCTTGCTTGTTCTATCCTATGTTCAACAGCCTTAAGGGATGGATTTTCTCGCAAAGCAATTCGCTGTGCTGTTTCAAGGTCTAAAACATTAGGAATAATATTATCTGCCTTCGGCATATCTTCGTAATTTTTATCATTAGCAAAGAGTAAAAACGATACTGTTAATGAGAATGAAATTACGATATAGAAACTAAGGCTATTCCTAATACCTAAACTTGCGTATACCATACTTATCTATTAACTCCATAGATTGCATAATTTTTTCGGGGGGTGCAGAATCTGTTCTGTGGCCTATTTTACGAGCGGGAACCCCAGCCCAAACTTCATAAGAACCTACTTTTGTATCCTCAACAAGAACACTACCTACTCCAATAATCGCTCCATCTCCTATTTCTACTCCAGGATGAATATAACATCTACTACCTATAAGGACATTGTCCCCAATTATTATTGGCTTTGCTATGTGCGGAGTAAGGGCAAAATGTTCCTTAGTGCCCCAGAACACATGATTCGTATCCCTAATAACTGTAAATTCAGCTATACCAGTATGACTTCCTATTTTTATTAAGCAAGTTGATTCAACATAAGTATAATAACTTAGAAGAGAGTGAGTCCCTATAATAATTTTTCCTTCTCCATGCGTTCTCATTATTATGTAATCTCTAAACCTACAGTAATCCCCACATTCAACATGTCCCTCGACAAGAAAATGCTTTCCTTGAATTCTAACCCTCTTCCCTTTCTTGGCAAACTTTAAGCCGTAATAAAAGCTTCTCCACCTAATTAGCAAAGGTTCTATCATAGCCAGCCCAACCTTAACTGTTTTCCAACTCTTTTTTTTGTTTCATTAAAGCGAGAGCAGGTTCTACATCTTCAGGAGAAATAAACCCACCCTTCTTAAGTGAGTATAGCACTCGTTTTATATCATTTAGTATCGAGACTAAAGAAGGCATAAGTACTAATGTCACCGTGGTAGCAAATATGAGTCCGATAGCAAGGGAGACAGCCATAGGTTTAAGAAATTGCGACTGCATATCTCTGGTAAATAGAAGTCCTACCAATCCACCAAAAGTCGTGGAGGTTGTCAGAAATATTGCTCTAAACCTTCGCCTTCCCGCTTGAATCAAAGCATCCATAAACTTCATGCCAGAGGATAAATTGGCATTGAAACACTCTATTAAAACTATACTATCGTTAACAACCACTCCTGCTAACGCAACTATACCAAACACGCTCATCAGAGTTACAGTGATACCAAATAACAAATGCCCTATTAAAGCACCCACAACCCCAAATGGTATAGTTAACATCACTAAAACCGGTTGAGAATAAGAGTGGAATATTGAAGAAATTATTAAAAATATTCCTAACAGAGCCAAAGGGAAACCGACCTTCAAAGAACCTAAAGCCTCTCTACTTGTCTGTTGAGGCCCTTCGAAAGACCATATTAAACCTGGATATTTTTTCCTTAATGTCGGCAGAAAATTTTCTGCTAAGTCCATTGTTATTTCAGTAGAATTGGCCTTAGTAGTATCAACTTCTGCGGATACAACTACTCTTCTCATACCATCCACACGAGTTATGTTTGCAAACCCAGGAACAAATTCTACATCTGCCACGGTAAACAAAGGAACTTCGTATCCTTGGGGAGTCCTTATTCTGACATCATTTAATACAGAAAGGTAACTCCTATCTATTCGAGGG
>JAOAHN010000077.1 GCA_026415215.1 Candidatus Hydrogenedentota bacterium | reverse complement strand
CGATGAAAATCATCGCCCATTTATAGTTGATGGAATCAAGTGTGGCTACCTTTTAGTGGCTGTGTTTATGGTTTCCTCCTTTTTCGTCCTTTTTCTCTGGTATATCCGCTATAAGGCATTCAGTGGTGATAATCAAACTAGCTACACTTATTGCATTTTGGAGAGCACATCGGATGACTTTTGTCGGATCTATGATACCCGTTTTAATCAAGTCCTCAATTTTACAGGTTTCTGCATTAAACCCTACGCTTTCTTTTTCCTCTTCCAACTTTGCAGCTATAACTTCTCCTTGAAGCCCAGCGTTTTCTACGATTTGAATGAGAGGAACTGCCATTGCTTTCTTGACGATTGATACACCTAATGCTTCGTCTCCTTCGAGTTTTAGATTGTTAAGAACTCTCCTGGCTCTGAGGAGTGCTACTCCGCCGCCTGCTACAAATCCCTCTTCGATAGCAGCACGAGTTGCATTGAGGGCGTCATCAGTCCGGTCTTTCTTTTCTTTTAGCTCGGTTTCGGTAGGGGCACCTACCCGTATGACTGCTACTCCTCCTGCAAGTTTTGCTAACCTTTCTTGCAGTTTCTCTCTGTCATAGTCGGAAGTAGTTTCTTCTATTTGCTTACGAATCTGTTCACATCTGGCTTGTATGTCTTTCTTTTTGCCTGCACCCTCTATGATTGTAGTGTAATCTTTAGTTATCTCTACTTTTTTAGCTCTTCCTAATTGGTCGAGACTCACATTTTCGAGTTTGATTCCGAGGTCTTCAGAAATGAATTGCCCACCAGTTAATATGGAGATGTCCCTTAAAATTTCTTTTCTTCTGTCTCCGAAAGCGGGGGCTTTTACTGCAGCGACTTTTAGTATCCCTCTAATCTTATTTACTACTAAGGTTGCGAGAGCCTCACCTTCTACATCTTCTGCAATTATCAGTAGTGGTTTTCCACTTTGCACAATTTTTTGAAGAAGAGGTAACAAGTCGTGGATGCTACTGACCTTTTTTTCATGGCATAGGATGTAACAATCCTCGAGAACAGCAGTCATATTATTGGGGTCGGTTACAAAGTAGGGGGACAAATATCCACGGTCAAATTGCATCCCATCTACAATTTCTACTTCCGTTTTTAGTCCTTTGCCTTTCTCTACTGTGATTACGCCATCGTTACCTACTTTTTCTATAGAATCCGCTATGAATTGTCCTATTTCTTTATCTCCGTTTGCGGATACTGTAGCTACTTGACGAATTTCTTCGTTGCTTTTTACTTTTTTGCTCATTCTTTCCAGTTCTTTCACTACTTCCGCAACTGCTTTGTCCATTCCTCGTTTTAAAGCCATGGGGTTCGCACCAGCTGTAACAAGACGCATCCCTTCGTGTACCATTGCTTGTGCTAATACTGTGGCGGTAGTAGTTCCGTCCCCAGCTACATCGTTAGTTTTACTTGCAGCTTCTCGGACCATTCTTGCCCCCATGTTTTCAAACGGATCTTTCAAATCAATTTCTTTTGCTACTGTTACGCCGTCTTTGGTTAGTGTAGGAGAGCCCCAGCTTTTTTCTAATAGTACATTTCTTCCACGAGGACCGAGCGTAGCCTTTACTGCATCAGCAAGGGCATCTACACCTCTAACTAATGCTAATCTTGCGTCTTCACCGAATAGTAGTTGTTTAGCCATACAAATCCTCCTCCTTTATGAATTAAGGTTATATTTTCACAATATTTTGTTAGCACTCATTATAAGTGAGTGCTAATATAATATCATATATATAACTCATTTTCAAGCGAATTTTTCTGACATTCTTACTACGCAAACTATTACAAATTGAACTCTTATAAAAGATTCAAATAAAATTTTTGAAAAAATATCTTTGGGAGATTTTGATTATGGAGTCAAATACCTTAAATCGCTATATCGAACTAATATCAAAGTTTGAGAAATATAAAGTAATGGTAATAGGTGACATCTATTTAGATGAAAATGTTTACGGCAAGGTAACGGAGGTAAGTTTAGAGGCTCCTATTCCAGTTTTAGAGGTCCACGAACGAAAGTATAATCCTGGTGCAGCAGGAAATGCGGGTTGCAATGTGGCTTCACTTGGGGGCAAAGTTTTTATGATAGGGGTAATTGGAGCAGATTCAAATGCGGAGATACTCAAGAAGGAATTTGAAAAGCGTGGAGTAGATACAAAGTGGTTAGTGGTAGATCCTACAAAACCTACCAATACCTATGGGAAACTTAGAGCGGGCGGTCACAACATTCCTACTCAAGAGGTGCTGAGGACTGATACGCCTCGTCCAAAGCTAATATCTGGTAAGGTAGAAGAGATGGTAATAAAAACCATCTATAGAGTTGCACCTAAGGTAGATGCGATTATGGTCGGCGATCAGGTTTCCTCTGTAATTACTCCTAAGGTGCTGTCTGCCTTACAAGATTGTGCCAATAAATATAAATTGCTAACTGTGGCTGATTCTCGTGCACGGGCTAATTTCTTTGAAGGATTTGATGTTGTTCTTCCCAACGATAAAGAGGCTGGTATAGCTACTGGAATTGATGTAATTGATTATCAAACTTTACTTAAAGCGGGGAGAACCCTTCTAAAATCAGTAAAAAATGCAATGATTACTCGTGGGCCTGAGGGTATTACGATTTTCTACCAAGATGGTAGAGTTGAGGATGTTCCGATAACACCTGTTCAAGTAGTTGATGTTACTGGAGCGGGAGATACAGTTACTGCTGCGGTTACATTGACACTACTCGCTGGTGGGACTTTGCATGAGGCAGCGGTGATCGGGAATACCTCGGCAGGTGTAGCTGTATCTCAACATGGTGTTGTGACTGTGTCTCGGGAAGAAGTAGAACAGGCGTTTATGAGCGCAGGGGGACCATCTAAGTTAAAGACACTTTCCCAATTAAAGAAGATAGTACCTCAACTTCGTGAAGCAGGGAAAAAGATTGTCTGGACAAATGGATGCTTCGATATTTTGCATGTAGGCCATATAACTTATCTTATGAAGGCTAAAAAAGAAGGTGATGTATTGATTGTAGGACTGAATAGTGATCGGTCTGTTCGTCAGTTGAAAGGACCAGGAAGACCAGTTATAAGTCAAGAGAATAGAGCTATTGTACTTTCTGCTCTGGAGTGTGTAGATTACATAATTATATTTGACGAGAAATCTCCTCTGCCTATTATCAAGCAGATAAAGCCTGATGTGTATGCAAAGGGAGGAGACTACACTCTTGAGACTTTAGTCCAGTCTGAGAGAAGATTTGTGGAGAGCTACGGAGGGAGAATAGCATTGATTCCGGGTATTGAAGGACAATCTACTACGAATATAATTCAAAGGGTTAAAGGAAGTTAAGATTTTTTACACTTTTGAGATTTTAGTTTTGACTGTAGGAGAGATAAGATATTTGCGAGAGCATGAAATTGTAAGTTAATACTCAGCAAAAACTCTCTTTAATATTGCTCTTAAATTTTTATGTTTTTAATAGAAAACTCCTCTGTCACCTATATAGAGTTTCTTTTTGAAATAGTTCTAATGACTCATTAAGAACTTACTTATGACTTTTATCCCGTATGATATAATTAAAAAATCCTTGAGAATTAATCGTGTTATCGGTGTAAATATCCTCGAATTGGATTGAAAGGCGGTGGCATGAAAAATAGCAGGTCGGCGGTATTGAGATTACATTGTCCGGATGTTCCGGGTATAGTTTACAATGTTGCGAAGTTTATTTATGAGCGAGGAGGCAACATTCTTCATGCCCAACAGCATAAGGAAGAGTTGGATAATAGATTTTTCATGCGAGTACACTTTGATTGTTCTGGCATGAATGTTACCAAGTCGCAGTTTATAAGAGAATTGGAAGAGCTTGCTCGGGGATTTAGCATGGAGACGAACCTTTCTTTCGAGGATGAGCGGAAAAGAATGGCGATAATGGTATCTAAATATGACCATTGCTTATATGATTTATTTCTGAAGCACAAGTATGGGGAGATAAAAGCGGATATAGCACTCGTAGTGAGTAACCATCCGGATTTAGAATATGTAGCGGAAAGTTTCGACACCCCTTTTTTTTACATACCTGTAACTCCAGATAATAAGTCTGAAGCGGAAGCAAAGGCAATGGAACTTTTTGAAAAGCACTATATTGATTTTATAGTGCTTGCGAGATATATGCAAATTCTTACCCCTACTTTTGTGGATGTTTATAGAAACAGGATTATAAATGTGCATCATAGTTTTTTGCCTGCATTTACAGGTGCAAGGCCTTATCATCAAGCTTATGAAAGAGGGGTTAAATTAATAGGTGCGACGAGTCATTATGTAACAGAGGATCTTGATGAGGGTCCTATCATATACCAAGAATGCATAAGGGTAAATCATACTCATAGCGTTGAAGATTTAATAGCGATGGGAAGAGATATTGAGAAAAAGGTTCTCTCTGAAGCTGTAAAAGCGCATGCAGAAGATAGAATCATGGTCTATAGAAAAAGGACAATTGTCTTTGAATAGTTAACTCGGAATTATAAGCTTTTGACTTTCTGACCTTTCTCTCCATTCCAAACACCACTAGGACCTAATGTATATCTATAAGTTTCTTTTCCTTCTACTCCAGTGGGTATATCCGCTATAGCATCTTGAGCCTCAATCCTGGTAGGTTTTGGAGCACTTCTGAATACTCTGTAAGAGTACTGAATAGTTGCAATGTAAGACTGTCCCGCCTCACCAGAGTGACTCACAGGGTTTACATCAAGTGGGAAAAATTGTTCGTATACCTTTACTTCTTTGTAGTATTCACCTCTCGGGCCCTTTTGTTCGAATTTTACTTCTCCCTTTCTGCTTTCCTGATTGAATCGTTTTAGCTCTGTATTGCCAATTTCTGATAGCCTTTGAAATATCTTGTCAGTTTCACTCAAATACCCTTCAGGTTTTTCTCGGATTCCAAAATCTGATAATACTTTATTGACTACGCCCCCTTCCGGAGTTTGGCAGGATGTGAGTGAAAGCGCTGAAATTAAGATAACTTCCAATGTTAATACTGTGAATCTCATAAGTATTTTTTCTCCTTGGCAAAACACGACATTACTCTCAAAAATATCCTAAATTGAGAAATTTTAAGAAACTCAGTTTTAAATCGAGTATATTTGTATTATACATCAAGTAGAGAAAGGCAACACATCCTGAAATAGTAAGGAGTGAGGTTATATTTTCAGAAAATGATGGAGAAGATTTTATCAGGCATTTTATTGATATTACTATAGTAATTCCTAAAAGTACGAATGAAAGGATAATTAGTGTGAAGAGTCCAAAGGGTATACCATAACCGAGAACTTGAGGGTTAATTGTTAAAAATAGATAGAAGATAAAAACGGCGGAGTAAATAATAAATAGGATTGACAATAGTTCCGCATAGTTGTAAGAAAATCTGTAACTTTTTGCAAAAATTTTCTTAAGTATTTTGACCACTGTCTTTATCAAGTTAAGAAAAAAGATGGTCAAACTGCTGAAAAGTAGGGCATATTTGAAAGGTTTAGAATCCACAAAAGTAATAGCCTCATAGGCATTATTTCCGAAGATTACTTGCCATTCCCCTAAGTTCTGTGCAGGAGTAATGGTCATAGTAGGAGTTGCCTGATAGGATTTTGATTTCTTTCCCCAAAGAAAATCACCTATTTCTTCCAAAGCCCACGGCGTGGCTCCGTATTCAAGTGGGTATATATGCAGTTTTTTTTCCTCAAAGTCACCCTTAACATATATTTCATGACTTAATGATGGGAATAATGTTGCGAGTCTAAAGATATCATTTCTGCAATATCTATTAAAACGGTAAAAACCTGTGATTTGTTTGTATATCTCGGGAGCTACTTCTTTTCTATTGACTCTTAACTTAGATATGGGCTTTCTTGGTGTGCTTAATCTGGAGATTAAAATGTTAGTAAGTTCCCATATCAATGCGTTTTTGTCAGAGTTTATACATACAAATAGACCTAATTTTTCCTCTGGGATGAAGAGGCATAGACTACTAAATCCCCAGGTTAGGCCGGTATGTTGGAATGCCCTTCTTCCTGAAATATGATTTTCTTCCCACGCACAAGAGTAACCAGGTAATGTTGGATTGAACTTGTAACGAGGAATAAACATCATTTTTATTGTTGTAGGATTTAGTATTTGCTTCCCTTTATATTTACCCTCATTAGTAAGCATTAAAAGAAAATGGGAAAAATCTTCTGCGGTAGTGCATAAACTCGAAGCAGGTTGTGTTAGTGCGTAATCCTGGTAAGCTTCTCTTTCCGCGCTTAGTATGTGATAATATCCTTTAGGACGGATAGTACCTGAGGGGATGGAACCGTCAAAAGATGAATTTTTCATTTCTAATGGATCAAATATGAATTTCTTTACATAATCTCCAAATGATAGATTGGAAAGATTTTCTATTAAGTGACCTAATAAAGCGAAACCGTGGTTTGAATAACTTACGGTGTAACCTGGTGGGTATACTATCTTTGGGAGGTTTTCGGATAGGTATTTTTCTAATGAGATCACCTCATTGAGGGACGGTGCACCCATTTTGAGAAATTTATCGTCAAAGCCTGCGGTGTGAGTTAAGAGATTATGGATAGTAATAGGCCTGGAAAACGGGGAGGTGATTTTAAAACCTTTTAAGTATTTATTTACATCCGTGTCAAAATTTAGTTTGTTTTGTTCATAAAGTTGGAGTATCGCCAGTGTAGTAAATAGTTTTGATATAGATGCTACTGGCATGGAAGAGTTAGTAGGACTCATCGTTTGTGATTTACTCCTGTCTGTGTACCCATTGGCGAAAGTTATATAGGAGTTTCCCATAACTATTACACCTACACACCCGTAGACTGAGTATTTTTCAAGAAGAGATGGTAGGTTCGAGTTAATAAGTTCCTGGATTTTTTCAGGCTCAAGTGAGAAGGAAGTTATACTTGTTATAAAACAGACAGCATATAGTAAAATTTTAATGTTTGTATTAAACTGTTGAATAGGATGTTTCATAAATTTTGAGAATTTGAGAATAGTATTGCTTATAGTATTAAAGCAAAATCTTTTAGGAAGGTATGATAACACAAACGGTCATTGCTACTAACTAAATAGCCCCCTCTCTCCTTTTATTTTCACTCTGTCTCTAAATAACGGAAACTAATTAAGCCCTAATTGCTGTTTTGCAAACTGATATTCCTGAGAATCAGGTGGGAAGCGATTCATAATTTCCTGATACAACCAAGTTTTACCCCTATAATCATTAAGCTCTTCATAGCACATAGAGAGTAAAGTATACACACCTTTGGCGCCTTCCCAGTTGGGATATTCTATGATCACCCTTTCGAAATACGATGCGGCTGTTCTGTAATCCATCTTTTTGCTCATATATAGATTACCTGTGGCGGTTAAAATTGCAGGCGTTTCAGGGTGGTTAGGGTTCTTTTCTAAAAATGCTTTGTAATAATCAATGGTAATATCAGGATTGTTAGGGTTGTATGGGATTTTTTCAACTATGAGCTCATCTGTTATTTCAAACTCAGGGGGATTATCGGTTTCAGTGTTCGTTAATGTGAGTAAGTTATTATTAGGTGATTGCTCGAACTTGGGATATGCTTCTACTTCTAAATTTCTTTCGATGGTAAGTCCTAAAACTCCACTTATGATGAGTATTATCGAACCTAAGAAAATCAACCCTATGATTATATTCTCCTTTTTGGTTACGAGAATTAGCATATAATTACTCCTGAGAATTTTATTGCTTAAGGTTACAAACCTAATTCTCTCCAGCCTACTTGTTGTATAGCGTTTAATGGATAGTTAGCTATCATTCCATACGGTAGATTTCTCGCGAGTACAGGAACCTGGTATACATTAGGAACTTGCGAACCCATATCGAAATAGTTTGCTACGATACTCCCCATAATTTGGGTTTGCTTTGAGATTTTAATCATATTTGCGGAGTAAAATGCACCCATTATATCTAACTGTGAGGCTGTACCTATGAACATGTTACCCTTTGTCATTATTCCAATAGCATTATTCACTGGGAAGCTGTTGGCTGAATTGTTCGGGTTACCATTGTTGCATGTAAGGAGATTGGTATCTATTGTCACATCATTAGTTGCTAAGATGGCACCCTTCCCACTGTAGTATATAGTTTTGTCGTTTCCCTGTCCAGTGAAGGTTAGTTTTCCATTTATTCTTATTTGTCCATTAATCCTTAAAACATTGGTCGATGGGTCAAACCATATATAATCGTGGGTAGAGGGAGGCAATGTAGAGGGTAAAGACCCCTGCATAAATGTCCCAGTAGTTGCATTCCAGAAGATTTTTTGTCCTCTTGCATCTAATGTTAAATTTCCATTAAAGATGCCGTCATTTGGATTATTTGGGTCTCCAAGAAGAACTTGGGAGAAATAATCTTCAAATGTGTACCAAGAACCAGTATTTGGATTTCGCACTCTTGAACCATTTGGTTCTCTCCACTCATCTGTCATTCGGGGGAAGCTTACTCTATTTCCAAGGTCGTAGAGCTCATCGTATCCATTGTCACTAAAGACATTCTTAGGTATTCCTCTGCCTCCATTTGGTATAACTTGATTTCCTGTCCACCCATCATTCACATATACTCCGTCCATCGTTTCTTTATGTTGGTTGCCAGGGACATTTGGCTCACCAATTTCGGCATTTCCCGATAGACCTACAAGACCTCTCTTTACACGAAGTTTTGCAAAGAGTGTTTGGACTGTTTCGCCTCCGAAAAGGGTTGTTGGGATTGGTGCGACTCTTTGTCGTAAAGAAGTTGGGACACCTACATAGTTATTGTGGATTAATGCAGTTCCGCTTAAGTCCATAACTATAAGGGCAGGATTACCGGGTAGTAAATTGTTTCCCAATATATGAACTGATCCATGGACACTTACATTCCCATTGATCACATTTCCCACCTGACCAGCGCCTGCAAATATTGCATTTTGCCATACATTTACATCCACAGTTTCCGTGATTACTTCGACTCTTCTTACAGTGTTATTTTTTTCCGCGAGGGCATATATAGTAACCATCCCATCTTCATCGGTGCCATCGACTGTTCCATCTCCATTGTTATCAAATCCATCCGTTAACCAAGGGATAGCTACTGCAAAGTATCTTACGGATGGGTCAGACTGAAGTCTTCTTGGATTTACTTTAGGATCATCAAAAGAAGGTAAGATAGGATTATTATTTTGATCATAGGTTGGGGTCCATTGGGTAACTCCCACTAAACCATTACCTCCCAGTTCTAAAGAGTTTCGGCTTTCTTGAACAGCTGAAACAACTCCCCAGAACGCATCACGGAAATCGCTATATCTTGCTTGTTGTCTTTGCTGATTTATAATTTGAACAGTGAGTGTGCCAAGTAGTGCCATACTGACCAAAACAAACATCATCGCTACAATCATTGCCATACCTGAATTTTTATTTATTTTTTTAGAAAAGGGATACATACGAAAATCCCTCCTTTCTATGGATTTCTTGGAGTTACTCTTTCTTCAATGTGGATTACAAGTTCATGACCCCGGCGTGTTCTTCCTACAGTATCTATAATTACTCTTAAACTGTTACCTTCAGGAATAATCATAAAACCTCTGTCTAATCTCCCATTATTGTTAGTGTCGTTAAAAGAACCATTAGGATTCTGTTGTTCTGGAGGAAAGAATATATTATTAGCTAAAACTGTTATATTATTACCTTGGACCATTATTAGTTGATTATTAGTTTGTCCATCTCCGTTGAGGTCCTCGGTATCTCTCCGGACAGTAATTGGATCACCAAGTTCAAGTGTTCCATTTACATCTACGCAAGTTCCATTACCATCAAGGTCTGTTGGCATTCTGAAAACGAGAACTTCTCCAGGCAGGTTATTTATATTGATGGTTTGGCGAGAAGCCTGTGAGATTCTTGGAATTAAGAAATACAAAGCTTTTCTGGCTTCGTCGGTGGCGGAAATAGTTGCATTGTATGTTTGCACCGTATCACTTAAACTAAGTGACATTGCAAACAATGCCCCCATAACTATAGTCATTAAACCTACTGTCATGACAAGCTCTATTAATGTCATACCTAAATGGTATTTTCTATTCTTAATTTGCCACATAAGTAGAACCCCTCTTTGTAATTGTTATTCCTCGAGTGGTTTGCCACCTTAAGGTTACTCTTACTTCTGCCGGATTGGGCAAGGTTATGTTCTGGTTAGTCAATGGGAGGGCTATCGTATTTCCGTTAGAACCTACTACCTCAATAGAAAGGTGGGGATTAATACCAGGAGCTACATTAATATTTGGCCGAAATGTTAATAATTGGTCTCTACTCATTGTGCTTATCTGGTCTAACAGCTCGTTTACAATGCTATCAGCAAGGAGTTGTTCTGTGTGGATTTCTCTGTTCATTCCTACTCCAACTACTGAGGTAAATACCATAGAAAGCACAAAGGCTAATATTCCTGCTGCAAACATTAGTTCAACAAGGGTCATGCCTCTTTCTTGTTTTTCCCTTTTTGATTTTATTAGTATATTGCGATACATCTTTATGACCTCCAATCTGTAAAATCTCAGCAATATTTATGCCAGTAAAATATGTAACTTAATAAGTTATTAGTTTACATAGACTTATAACTGAAGGATAGATTCTTAGTGTGGAAAATGATGTAAGTATATTTTTAAGACTGCGAATTTTTCCACACTAAATATTGATAGCATTGGTAACAAAGAGGGAGGTATAAATGGACTATATTGATAGGATAAGATGTTTTCTAATTGATATGGATGGAACTATATATCTTGGCAATAAAGTTTATCCTGGAGCAAAGGAGTTTGTAGATTACTTAATTGCCACAAATAGGAAGTTTTTGTTTTTCACCAATAACCCTACAAAAGATTCAGACCAGTACAGTAAGAAACTTAATGGATTTGGGATAAAAGCTGGTAGTGACAAGATACTCACCTCTGGAATGGCAACTTTAGAGTATCTAAGAAGGCAGACTAACTTTAAGAGGTTGTTTGTTGTGGCTCCACCATCTTTTGAAAGGGAATTAGCAAAGGCAGGTTTTATATTGACTGATGATAAGCCTGAGGCAGTCGTAGTTTCATTTGATATAACACTTACCTATGAAAAATTGAGGAAAGCCACTTATTTTATAAGGAAGGGATTGCCTTATATAGGAACTAATCCAGATTTGGTTTGTCCCACAGAGGAAGGACCTATTCCCGATTGTGGGGCAATTGCAAGTTTGCTTTATTGTGCTACTGGTAGGTACCCTAAGTATATTGGTAAGCCTAATCCTGAGATGATTCAAATGGCTCTTGAAGTTTTAGGTGAAGATAAGGCGGTTACTGCAATGGTAGGCGATAGACTTTATACGGATATGGAAATGGCATATCGTTCTGGTGTAACTTCAATTTTGGTTTTGTCGGGTGAGACTAAATTAGAGGATTTACAAAAGGTAGAAAGAAAACCAGATTTTGTTTTTGAATCTGTAAAGGAACTCTTGGATGAACTCCGTAGGTGTGACTTGAAAGTGGTGAGATAGTTAGGTCGGGGGTATTAAATCGTGGTTGGCAATGCTTTATTAGGTTAAGGTTAAGATTTTGGTCCCTTCTAATTTATATTTATTAGGATGAGAGCTTTGAGCTTAACAATTCATATATTTTTTCTTCGAAGCATTTAATCATTATTTTGTTTCCCTCGGGATTCAAGTGACAGTGATCGTTAAATAAAGTTTCTCCTGGTATGCCGTGTGGCTCTGCTTTTCTTACCGCTTCGTAGACATCTGCAAGAGGCACATTTAGTTCCGTTGAGATTCTTCGTATAATTTCATTTTCGTTATCCGACGATTGGTGTCTGGGGGAAGTATTCTTGAGGATTTTTCTACCAAGTTCGTAGGCCTCCTCATATTTTCCGGCGGACATTAAATTGAGTACTTTTTGATATTCTTCAGCACTTTCCCCAAAGAGACACGGTTTGACAAGGTTAGAGGGGACAGTAGCAATGATTACATCAGCATTTTTTTCCCTGAAAGTGTGAATTATTTCTCGAAGATTTTCCTCATACTTTTTCATCCGCTCTCCTATTTCTTCTGGTGTAAATTTGTGTAGCCATCCTTTGCTGGCATCGGGTAATGATTGAGCCAATAGCCTTCTGTTATGCTCTGCCTTAAGTTTTGATATTTGGTACTGTGCAACTCTATCGCGTACAAATCTCATAAAAGCAAAAGAGTACAAAACCTTTTGTAGTTTAGTTGTTTTGATTTTAGCAAGGTCAAGCTGTTCAATCTCTTCGAACTCATTGTGAGCAGAGTAAATTAGAGCCAGGTCGGGCTCATAGTTAGCCACTTCTCTTGCTATTAGCACAAGTCTGTGTGATCCGTAGGAGAGCCCACCGCAGTTTATTATTTCTACTTTTTTAATTTTGGGATGAAATTTTTCTTTTATTCTCTGGGCTAACCCCGGAAGTTCATAATTGACATAATTTACAGAAGAGCCTCCAAGGAAAAATATTCTATATGTCCCCTTCTCTTTTCTGGCAGGAAACCTTTGAGGTTGAAAAGCTATTACCTTATTCGGATTAGTTATCAGATATTGTGAAGAAGAGGGATCGGCTATGAACAGTTTCGAGTCTTCAGTGAAGCCTAATCCTATATCCATTATCATTGGAGGATACCAAATTTCGATTACTCTTGCTAAAATTTCGAGGGAGAAAAGGAGAATCAAAAGAGGTATTAGAGAAAATATAATAGTCTTGATAACGCCGACCTTTTTGTTTGGATTTTTCTCAAAATTATTCATTTTTGCTAAGCCACTCCTGAAGTTTAGGTAGTAGTGTTTCTGCAATAAGCTTATGTCCTTCGGATGTTAGATGACCATCCAGTCTGTAGAACAGTTTATCATTGGTCTTGATTTTTCTGAATTCTTCTGATACCGTGAAACATGGAAGACCTGCTTTTTCAGATGCTATTTTTATTACAAGGTCAGGTGCATTTGAGGTTAACATCTCTGGGGTAACTTCAAATCCTATCTTTTGAATGTTTTTGTATGCGATCTCATTTACATAGGGTCCGTCAGGTATGGCAAGCACAGCGGTTTTTGCTCCAAATCTCTCTCCAACTTTCTTTATAATCTTTAGTGCTTTGGACATATTTTCTATACACTGCTTTATCCATGGGTCCTCCGGATTTAAAGTGAGGGTATAGATATGTTTGTTTTTAAGTGCAAGGTCTACCATGTATGGGTTAAGTAATCCTTGAAAAAAAGCATTTTTTACTTCTTCGTCGAGTTTTTCAAACATTTCTTTTTCTTTCGGAGACATTTTTTGATAGAACTCTTTCGCAGTGTTCTCCGCCCATCTTCGATTGTCCTCGGTAGTAGTTTTTTCTGGCGGTCTTTCCTGAGTGCGAGATTTTAAATCTTTTGATAATTTTGTCAATTCTGTGAGTCTCACAAAGTTAGGGAAGAGGTATCTAATCCAATCTACTAATAGTGTTTCTATTTGTTCTAATCCTTCTGAACCTGCGGAAGCTATATCGTTACCTTGAAGTATCCCCACTAAAATTAAGTCGGGTTCGAGAAGAGGGACAACTTTTTGGGTTATTTCAGCGTAGAAAGGTGGTCCTGCACCGGGCTTGCCTAAATTAATAGTTTCGATAGATTTTTCGGGAAGTTTTAGTAATTGTTCTAATTTTCTAAGCCAAGTATCTTCAATATTAACTCCCCAACCATAAGTGTATGAGTCACCAACTCCCACGATTCTGAATACATTTGGGGGTTTAGGTCGGGAAATTTCTCTCTCTCGAATACCTAATGAGTTAGTTTCTACTACATAGGTAAAATCTACAGAGGCAAATTCTTGATGAGATAAAGGAGGAAAAATTAAATCATGGGTGCCCTCAGGATAAGGTTTGGGAATTATCCTTCCGAATAATCTATCTCCTATTATCGTCATTATCAAAACAAAAAAGACAGAACACAGAGTCAGTAATATGTTGCGAAAAACTGATTTCATAATTTTCTCCACACGAGTTTATCAGCATAATTATAAAAATGTATATTAATTATATGAAAAATAAGAGAAGTTATTATCTTATAAATTTAATCGAATGAAGAGAATTACTTATGAAAGAGGAGACTTTTAAGATTCCGTTGTTGCTTTTTATTTTAAGTGTTGCTTTCATATATCGGGCAGTAAATTTAGGTGGCGAATCAGTTTGGTGGGATGAGTTCAGTAGTGTAATCCATTTGTCCCCTCCGTCTGAGTATTTAGAGTCTCCTCACTATGTTAGATGGACTCAAGGTGTTCACTATGAACCATCACAAAATTTACTCCACTTTCTTATAAAGAATAGGACACTTGACCCTGCTACTATGCCTTTATATTATATTTTTGAATATTTATGGCATGAGTATATTGATGAAAGCATATATTCGCTTAGAGTCTTATCAATTGCTATAGGTTTACTGCTCATTTTTGCAGTGTATTATCTGGGGAAGTTATTGGGAGGTACTTCAGTAGGAATATGGGCAGGGTTATTTGTGGCTCTCTCTCCCATTCACAGGCAATTTGCTCAAGAGATAAGGATGTATGCACTGTTTACACTTCTCACAGTGATTTCTTTTATATATTTTGTTAAATGGTATAAGGAGGGAAGAGGTAAATTCTTTTTTTTGTATTTGCTGTATACCTTTTTAATGCTTTGGACGCATCCTTTTGCTGTTCTCGTGCCTATGGTGCAGGGGATTTATCTTGGGCTTCAAGATCTTGTGATAATAAGTTTAGCAAAGTGGGGGAAAGGATCACTTAAGGCAACTTTTCTACCTAACTTTATGAAAACATTAAAATGGGGTATGGCTGTTTTCCTGATCTTTGTGCCATCCTTGATCTATATCTCTACAATCCAGTTTTGGGACCCTGAGCTTACATCTTCTTGGATGAAAATACCTACTTTCAGAGAGTTTTTCGGAGACCTCTTTGCGGATGACTGTATCGGCTGGACTTATCAGCTTAGAGAAGAGCCTGATTTGTGGATAGCATTATTAGGAGAGAAATGGGGGAGATGGATAGTATCTCAGCGGTATTTAGTTGGGGGGATTTTAGTAAGCTTGTTCATGTCATGTCTTATTTTCTCAGTGTGGCGATATTATAGAAATTATCTAAAATGTGTGGTTTTTAATTCTGAAATTTCACACCATAATTCCGTTGCAGAAAAGAGTGAGATTTGGTTATTGCTTTTGTGGATTTGGTGGCTATTTCCCCCTATATTTCTTTATGTGGTCTCTCTCATTTGGCGACCTTGTATTATGCCGAGGTATACCTTACACTGCTCAATAGCATTGTATTTGATGATTGGTTTCGTAATTAGTTTTCTGAGTAATAAGAAATCTGTAAGAAATGGGTTGGTTTTGCTACTTTTAGCGGGTTATTTATATCAGACGAGTTTATTAGTGTCAAAACCTCAACATACTGATTGGAGAGGTGCAGGTCTGATGATTAAGAATTATTCCAAGCCGGAGGACATTGTTTTAGTGGAAAATGAACTTTGGAAAAGGGTGTTTCTTTATAATCTTGGTCCTGTGCCTTCAGTGGTATGCTATGGGTCTAACTTTGAAAATACATCAGAGATAGCATATTTCATACTTTCTAAATTAATACCTCAGCAGAGGCAGAACTCGAAGCTATGGATTGTTGTTCAGAGTGATTATTTTGAGTCTGCTCCACTTTATCATTTTGAGAAACATCTGAAGTCGCTTAACATTGATTATAAATACCGAGAGTTTCCGGGGATTCAAAGGGTAGTAGTTTACTATGATTTGTTTATTACTTCTCCTAAGGAGGATAGGGAAGTAAAGGTAGGTAAGTGGTTTTATGAGGATTTTTCGGCTCTCGCATTGGAGTTTTGGCGTATTCGTGATTATCATTCCGCAGTTCTGGTCTGTAATTTTATTACTCAGCTAAATCCCGGATACGCACAGGCGTATTCATATTTAGGCATGTCTTACAAAGAATTGCAAATGTGGGAACAGGCCCTTGAAAATTTCAAAAAGGCAGTGGAACTGAGTCCAGAGAATTATCCGTGGAATTGGATTAACATAGGAGACATTTTAATTAACCTTGGGAGATACGAGGAGGCGATTCCCGCTTTGAATGAGGGAATAAAGATTTTACCTAACGATTCTTTTGCACACACATGTTTGGGAAAGGCTTACCTTGGTTTAGGAAATTTGGATAAAGCTAAAGAGTATTTTCTTAGAGCTATACAGTTAGATCCTACAGATCAAAGACCTGTTGTTGAACTTCAGAAACTGGAGGGCCTTGTCAATAGGTAATGAATGAGCCATATAAGATTAAGATATTGAAAATTTTCGGGAATGTATTCTTTATTTTTCTATGGGCTGTAGCGATTTTGTTTTTTTCAGAAATCTGTTTTAGAACAGTGGATTTTTGTCTTCGTAAGGTGAATCCATTGGTGAAAGAGTTGGGAGAAAGAGCACCTTGGTTTCACAGTGGAAAAGATGGAGAGTCAGAGACAAAACACGCTTTTGAGGACCAAATTTCCCCGTTGGAATGGGAAGTAAATAGAGCAAAATTTTTTCTACAACTTGATGAAAAGGACAAACAACTGTTTGCTAATTTTAGGGGGCTTACGATTTATTTCAAAACCGAGGGAAGCAATGGTTATAAAGTAATTCCTGTGGAAGATAAATCGAGATTTAAAGAAGATGAATTAAAAAAATTACCTTATGAACAGTTGCCTCAATTGAGCGGAGCAGATGGATTATATTGTCCATCTTACCAGTTAGGAGATGAAGTTGTATACAATTTGTTTGGTTTGCGCACTTCTAAATTTGAAGTGGTGTGGTTTAAGAAAATAAAAACGGAGGAGGAAAAAGAAGATACTCCTTGGAAGATTCCATTCTTCGAGTATAAGAGTCATTACATTATTCCAGGTTATGAGTTTAGAACCAACAATTGTGGTTGTAGGGATGAAGATATAAAGGTCCCAAAGCCCACTAATACCTATAGGATTGTTGCGGTTGGCGGTTCTACCACGGAAGAAGGACCAACTTCAGAGCAGACCTATCCTAATATATTGGAGAGACTGTTAGATGAAAATATATCTGACTCCTGTAATGTAGAAGTAGTAAACTGTGGTATACCCGGGATTACTCTAAGCAAGATTTGGATTAGATTATCTGACTATCTCCTCCTTCAACCTGATTTAATCATACTATCCGAAGGAGTAAATGATATTACTCACATACTGTTACCTTATTGGCTTCAAAATATGGGGTGGCTTAAAGGTTATCTCTCTTTGTCTGACTTGATGATATGGATGTTTCCTGAATTTTTTCTGCCGAAGGATGATAAGATAGAACAAGACCTGATTAACTTTTCTATAGATTATATTGATAAAATTGCAGACTATCTTTCTCAAAAAAATGTAGTATTAGTATTGACTGATATGCCTGCCCCAAGCTATAAAAATATGACTTTATATGAGAGGTCATATTTTCAGTATGTAACAAAGAAATGGTGGGGAGGAAGAGTTGTTGATTATCGTATGTATGAGAAGGTCTTGAATGTATATAACGATTTACTAAGAGGATTTAGTGAAGATAACAAAATTCCTTTTATATCTCTAAGCCGGGAGTTTAGTGAGGATCAACCATCAGTATTTGTGGATTTATGCCATATGCGGTTGAAAGGGATAAAGAAAAAAGCGGAGGTAGTTTATTCGGGAGTTTCAGAGTATCTAAGTAATACTTGCCATTAAGGTGTATAAAATACATTATGAGAAAGTTTCTAAAACTACTAATCTATTTGTTATTCATTGTTCTTTGGTTAATAGTGATACTACTTTCATTAGAATTATTTGAGAGATTTCGGTGGAAGTATATTGAGAAAACAAATAAGTTTGTCAAAATGAGAAAGGGGGAGTTGTTATTAGCTGAGTGGGATCCAGATAGTAGTCCTGAATCTGTGCAGTACGGGGAGGGAAAGGACATCCTTTCTCCTGAGGATTTGCTTGTGGGTGAGGAGTTTTGTTTACCTCTACAGAGTTCCTTTGAAAAATGGACATATAGGTTGTCTTACTACCTATCGAGTAATCATTTTGTGGGAAAATGTATTGAAACAATTTATGGTTTCTCCGAGTGTGAGATAAGTATTAATGATGAAAAATTATCTATTGAAAGGTTAGATTTCAAGGAGAATCTTCCTCCGGGTAGAAAAGAAAGGTTGAGAGAACTCATTCTGAAGGTAAATTTGGGAATGTTGGA
The DNA here is from genome assembly GCA_026415215.1 of Candidatus Hydrogenedentota bacterium. GTDB lineage: Bacteria > Hydrogenedentota > Hydrogenedentia > Hydrogenedentales > Hydrogenedentaceae > Hydrogenedens. The sequence goes on along the minus strand of JAOAHN010000077.1, from coordinate 7,623 downwards.
AAGGAATAAGTTAGTAGAGAATGTTTATGATGAAGATGAAAATAGGAGATATATAATCTATTTTTATCCCGGCGGAAAACAAGGGGAAAATAGTCTTTATAGGTGTTTTGTAATTCCTACTACTCCATCGGATTTGTGGATGAGTTCTTCTGGGGAAGAGGTTTCAAGTATGGATATATATGATATTCCGTACTTCATATATTTACCCCACCAAAGCTCTACAAAGAATTCATTTAGAACAAATAATTTTGGCTTTAGAGATTACGACTTCATAATACCCAAGCCTAAGGGGAATGTGAGAATTTTATGTATAGGGGCTTCTACTACTGAGGAAGGTGTATCTAACAAAGAAACATATCCCAAATTTTTAGAAGAGATTCTCAGAAATTACTTCTCTACGGACAAAATAGAAGTATTTAATTGTGGAATATCAGGAATGACTTTGAGAAAACATGTGGCAAAACTTCCAGAATATCTTCTTCTTGAAGCGGATATCGTAGTTATCTACGAAGGTGTGAACGATCTCGTGTATGAAGTTTTTACGAGGGCATATCACAATTTACCTTCTCCTAAGAAGAAGTTGATTAATAATTTTTACATTTTTAACTATTTGTTGAGAACCTGGGGGCCTTTTTCATACTCAAAGAGTGATTTGTATCGGGATATTAAAGAAAACATGTTAACCCACCTTGAGATTTTGATTGGAGAACTTTCTAAGAAAGTAAAAATTATAGCTTTATCGAGTGTAGGGGTTCCCGTTAGAAGTTCTCTTTCGAGAGAAGAGGTTGAATATATGGAATACTATTATAGAAAAGAATGGGGAGGTATTTATTCTACTTTCCAGCAGTATTGTGAGATGATGGATTTATGGAATAAATTACTAAAAAGTTTGTGTGAAAGGGAAGGTATTATTTATGTTCCTTTCGCTGAAAGTGTTCCTTCAAGTGTTAGGTATTTTGGTGATATATGCCATTTGAGACAGAAGGGAATAAAGTTGAAGGCAGAGGTAATGGCAAAAGCTTTAATTCCAGCAGTTGAGGAATTACTAAAATCTCGAGAAAATTTATAAGGCTTTTCTAATTTTTAGAAGAGGTAATTTTCTGAAGGAGTTCTTTAAATTCTTTTCTATCAGGTTGAGCAATAATACACCTTTTTAAATATTTCACCGCGTTCTGAAGGTCTTTTTCCTGGATAAATATCTCTGCTAACTGTTGATTTACTTCAAATAAGTCAGTTTTACTCTTACTTAAAGGAATTAGGATGTTCTTCGCTTCATCAAAATTATTTTCTTTTGCATACAGTAGGCCTAATCCTGCCTTTGATTGATGGTCTTCGGGGTTTAATTGTAGTGCAAGCTGGAAATGTTTCTTGGCATTCTCATAATCATTATTTCTAAATAGAAGTTCTGCATAGTTCCTATGGAGTAGATAATTATCTTCTGCAAGTTCTAATGCCCTTTCGTAAAAATTCTTAGCTTCGGTATCTTTTCGTTCTGCTACGAGAATATCACCGATACGCATAAGAATAATGGGATTATTGGGCTCATAGGATAGCGCTTTTATAAGCATTTCATAACTTTCTTTTAGTTTGTTTCGGTCTGCGAGTAGTAGACCTAATTTTCTGAGGGCGGAGGGAGTCTCTTTAATTTCGCATGTTTTTCTGAAATATTCTTCTGCTTTTTCCATATTTCCAATTTTTATAAATAGGTCTGCATAGCTTTCGAGTATATCCGTATCGTTTGGGTAAGTTTCTAAGCATTTTTGAAATAGAGTCTCTGCATCAAGATACCTCTCTTGTTGCATTTTGAGAAATGCGGTGCTTTTAAGTATTTGATAGTCTTGGGGAGCGAGTTGTTTTGCGAGCTTTAAATTTTTTTCCGCTTCTCCATAACTACCTATTTTTCTGTATAGCTCACCTAATAAGTGTAAGACTTCTTTTCGTCTACCTAATAAAGCCTCGGATTCCATTGCGTAAGGAATGGCTATTTGTGGCTCTCCTAATTTATCAAATAGAAGTGCATAGTTATAGAATGTCCACTGAGTAGGCACACCTTTTTCTAATATATTTTCGATTATTGTTTTTGCTTCTGTAAAATTTCCATTTCTGAATTGAACATATCCGTAGGCATCGAGAGCCTCTGAGTAAAAAAGGTTTAATTTAATAGCGTTGGAATAGAAAAAGAGAGAGTCTTCTAAACATCCTAACTTATCATAGCTCTGAGCGAGATTATAGGCTTTAACAGAATCTGAATAGAAGGGAGATGGATTCGTGAAGTAGGATTTTAGATAGTAAGAATGTGCTCTTTCCCAGTCTTCCTTCAACGAGCGAACTATACCCAAGTGATAATATGCATCATCTGGAAGTGTTCGTATAAGTTTTGATAGAAGTTGTTCCGCATTATCCAGGTCCCCTGTGTTTATACATATAATGCTTTTTGAAAATAGGGCGCGCTCGTGGTTGGGAGCCTTTTTAAGCACTTCATCATAATTTTTTAGTGCTTCTTCTATCGCATTAAGTTTCTCGCACACGAGAGCTAAATTGTAGTAGGCTTCTATATGTTCAGGATAGTTTTTAATAAATTTTTCGAGTTCTTCTTTGCTCTCTTCCAATTTTCCATCTTCAATCTTTTTAAGTATGATGTTGTACCAGGCACCTATTTGAGTAGGTTTGATTTCGTAAGCTTTGGCAAAATATTGGTATGCGACATTTTTGTCTCCTTCTATGAGAGCAATGTTGCCAAGTCCCGCAAGGGCATCAGGGTTTTGGGGATCTTTTTCTAACGCCCTCCTGTAATAGTCTTTGGCAAGTTCATATTGTTTCATCAGTTCGTATGCGGTTCCTATGTTAAATAGGTTTTGTGAGGAGTTTCTCTTGTAAATTAATTTTTCTATACATTCTTCAGATTTTCTTACTTTTCCGTTACCAGCATAAGTCACTGCGAGGAGGGCTGTAAGGTCATCGCTGGGGGAGTATTTGTATGCTTCGCTCAAGTATTTCTCAGCGTTTTGATAATCAAGAACTTGAAGGTATGCTATGCCTAAGTTTTTCAAGGCCTCTTCCTTAGGTGTGTATTTGCAGTAGACTGTAGATAAAAGTTCTATAGCAAGTCTTGGCATTCTTTTTCTTATATATATTTGGGCTAAATTGAATTTAGCAAGAGGATAAGAGGGGTTAATACTGACTGCTTTTTGTAATAAGTTCTCTGCATCATTTAAAAGATTGTTTTTTAGTAATAAAATTCCAAGGTGAGTAAGCGCTTTATAATCAGAAGGTGATATGGATAAGGCCTTTTTGTATGCTTCTTCTGCTTCTTTTGAATTACCTAAGGTTTCGTAAATCCAGCCATGGGTAACCCAGACATCAGATTTTTTAGGGTTTCTTTCAGTGGCGATTTTTATGTATTTGATGGCGCTCTCCCAGTCTTTTTTGTTTGCATAAATGATGGCGAGGTTATATGGGGAGGATTTGTGATTAGGAGCAAGTTTGAGAGTTTGTAGCAGATGTTTTTCTGCTTCTGTATAGTTTTTCGCATCTAAGTAAAGAACCCCAAGATGGTAGTAAGCATCGGGATCCTCAGGATTGTGAATTAGCCAATTTTTGAAAAAATTTATGCCTTTAAGAGTCTGATTTGCAAGTTGGTAACATCTTCTTTTTTCATCTAACCATCGAGAGCGGTCAGGTGTATAAGGTAGAAACTGTAAGCCAAAAATAACATAAAGTAAAAGAACGGTCATCCCCCAAAGAAGTTTTTCCTTGAGGCGGAAAGATTTTGATTCTTCTAATAGAGTAGATATCCCGTAACTTCCGAAAATAATAAATGTGGGTATTAAAGAAACTCTGTATCTACTTCCGGCGATTATGAAGGAAAAAAATCCGATATAAAGGATGAGAAAAAAGAGTAACAGAGATATGCCAATTAACACATACCCACGAAATTTTAGATTTCTCTTTAATAAGTGTGAGATGAGGGCGAGAATTCCTAATGTGAACAAAGTGATAACACTTCTAAATGATGGGAGCACCCTTAAAACATTTGACAACTCTATTTCGTAAAAGAGAACCTTATTCTCGTCCATTTCGATTGGTAGTAATAGATAAATAAATCGTTTAATTGGTCTTATAACGAGAGTTTGGAGGGGATATTTGTAGGCGTTTTTAATCGCATTGTGTACAAGGTAATCACGCCATTCTTTATATGACACTCTCTCTGTTTTTCCTAATTCCCTACTTAGTCCTAAAGTCATTCCGTCAAGGTCAAAAATTTCTACAGTATCTTCGGGTGTTTTATTGAGCCATTCTAAGAATTTTGGTGCGTAGGAGGTGTATTCTGAAGAAGAAGGATCAAAGGCGAAATATATATTGCACTCTCCAGAGTGAGAGCCTAAAGCAAATACTCCGCATAGATTGTAGTTGTATACAACAATTGGAGTTATTGGGATTAAAAATGACATAAAGAACGAAGCCGACCTTACAATAGATTGTCTTAAAGGATCTTTATTGAGAAGTGAAGAAATAAGAATGAAAAAAGATATTGGCAAGGCTAAAATGAAAGTTTCTCCTCTAAAGCAGTTACTCAACCCAAACACGAGCCCGCTGAGTATAAAGTATTTCAGTCTTGAAGTTTTGTAACCCTTGATTGTGAACAAAAAAAATAGAAGTAAGAGGCATATAAAAATGGTTTGCTGATTTAGGTCGAGGTCATAGTATACAAAGGCCCAGTAAATTGCCATTAGCAGAGCTGAGAACAGAGCACTTAATGGTCCAAATAAATTAGTGGCTATAGCATAAACAAGTAGGATGTTAACGATGCCTATGCCAATTTGAACGAATCTCACAATCAGTTTTGGATTGTCGGAAATTTTATAAAAAATAGCTAAAAATATAGGATATCCTGGAGGGTTAGGTAAGGGATGTTTGTCCATAAATGGGTTTCCCTGCCCTCTCGGAGGAACCCAATTCCCAAAGGCGATGCCCTTAGCCCAGAAATCTTTGAACTCTGCATCGTGAAGAGGGACATAGAAATCAGGTGACTCTCTAACTTCGTTTAAGTAGGCGATTCTTAGGGCTGTTCCAACTATAAGGATAATCACCAGTAAAATTGAATTTTTAAGTCTGTGGTAACTCAAACCTACCTCACCACGGAATTGTAAAGTTTATCTAAAAATTTTTAGAGTATTATATCGAAGTTTAATTTTGAGAATTCCATCGTTTCAGGTTCCATCAATTTTTTTGTATGTGTAAACACATCATATACCGTGAGTTGACACAGTTTTTCGGCTAATAATTTTTTAAAGCTGAAATTTAAGTAGGTGAGAACATGCATCCTTGTTTGGTTTGCACAGGCCTAACTTTTTTTAGGTTGGTTAAGAGAAATACTCGTATTGTTAAACTGTAATAGCGAAGATTTTTGGTCTAAAAGCAAGAGGTACCTAAATTGTATAGATACAAGGTTAATTTACTTTTATGTCATAAATTTGCTTCTTTGATTTTTCCTATGTTATCTCTGATTTTTTCAAAGATTCTTACAATGTCTTCCATATCTTCTCTTGTGCCCAATAAGATATTATGTGGTATCCACATGCCACTTTTATAGCATAGGTCCTCAGCTACGGGACACTTACAATTTGAGTAATCGTAGAAATTAGCGTTTAGGAAAGCAGGTTGTTTGTACAGGGGAATAGGATATCCTGCGGTGATCGGTAGGCCTTCAGCCTGAGCACACTTTATAAATGTTTCTCGAGAACAACCAAATTCTTCTTCCTTTATCCTGACACAAAATAGGTGATATGCACGGCGTGTAATTCTGTTACTGGTGGGCTGGGGATAGATCCCCGGAATATTTTTTAATTCATTATTGAGATAAGTTCCATTCATTTCTCTTATAAGCAGTTGTTGGTCAGCTCGGGAAAGTTGGGCAAGTAGAATGCTCGCAGTAAATTCATTCATTCTTACATTCGTTCCTATTCTTTCATGGTGATACCACGGACCTGTTTTAGATCTTCCACAATTTACGAGTGACCTGCAAAGGTTTGCAAAGCACTCGTCGTTTGTGACTATTGCTCCTCCCTCGCCTGCTGTTATATTTTTCGACATTTGAAAACTGAATACTCCTCCCAGTCCAAGGGTACCTGCTCCTTTTCCTTCCCATTGCCCTCCCCAAGTATGACAAGCATCTTCAATCACTGTTAGGTTATGCTTAAAAGCAATTTCATTGATTTTGTCTACATCGCAAAATCTTCCACCAAAGTGTACTGGTATTACCGCTTTTGTTCTTGGAGTTATTGCTTGTTCTATTAGGTCAGGGTCAATACACCATGTGTCGTCCACATCTACAAAGATTGGTATCCCACCTATTCTGACTACTGCGGATGCTGTAGCTATGAAAGTGTAAGGGGGTACTATTACTTCATCGCCAGGCTTTATGCCTATCGCTTGTAGTGTTATTTCTAAAGCAGTAGTGCCGGAACTGCAAGAGATACAATAAACCGCCCCTTGGAATTTTGAATAGGCTTCTTCGAAGATGCGTACCCTTTCTCCGTAGAACCATTTCCCACTCTCTAAGACTTCAAGAATAGCCTTTCTCTCCTTGTCATCAAAAATGGGCCAAGATGGCCATTTTTTACCTGGTTCTCTTATGGGTTTTCCTCCTAAAATAGCGAGTTCTTTAACACCACACATTTTAAAGAAGCTCCTCTCTTTTCCTTAAAATTTATGATAAACATATCCAAAAACGCAAACTATCTTTAGGATTTTCTTATTTAATATGAAAAAAATATCTGTTAGTTCCTTTAGCACTTTGTAGACGAACACGATAAATTGTATCCCTCCTTATACAAGACATGTAGATATGAAAATGACATTAGTTAGATGGTCTTTCTACATTACTATTCCAACTCTAAAGGAAAAGATATCTAATCCAAATAAATTTTGCTAAAGATTTCTCTTGACAAAAGTATTAAAATATGATAAAGTAGTTAAAAATTCTATTTTATATAGATGTTAATGTTTTCCCAAGTTATTAACTATGTTTCATCGGGTATATGATTCAAACTTTAAGGATTTTTATGTATGAAATGTCCATTTTGCAATTATGGGAAGAGTAAGGTGGTGGACAGTAGGGTTTCATTAGAAGGAAATGTAATTCGGAGGAGAAGGGAATGTTTGAAGTGTACTCGTAGGTACACTACTTATGAGAGAGTTGAAGAGGTAAGTCCTATGGTGATTAAGAAAGATGGAAGACGAGAAAACTTCCAAAGATGGAAACTTCGTCAAGGGTTGATGAAAGCCATTCATAAGAGGCCCATAAGTTTAGAACAGATAGAATCGCTTATTGATGATGTGGAGAAGACACTATTTAATGCGGGCAGACAGGAAGTCACAAGTAGAGAAATAGGAGAGGCGGTTATAGATAGATTGAAAAAACTCGATGAAGTCGCTTATGTCCGATTTGCATCAGTGTATAGGCAATTTAGGGATATAAACGAATTTATGGAAGAACTTAAAGGTATGCTGAGTACAGGTGGAGAAACTTCTCCCCACAAAAAATCTTAGATTCTTTAGGTATAGACTAATCTCTCCAGAGAGAAAAGTATTCACTTATTTCAGGTAGTCCATTCTCCTGCT
>JAOAHN010000055.1 GCA_026415215.1 Candidatus Hydrogenedentota bacterium | reverse complement strand
ACCATTTTAAGCACAAGGTCACCAATAGGATGCCCGTAAGTATCGTTAACTTTCTTAAAATCATCTATGTCTATAAAAAATAATCCCATACTACTTTTCAATCGTTTCATTTCAGCTAACCTATCTTCGATAACCTGTTCCGCAAAGCGTCGGTTGCCGACTTCAGTTAGCGCACATACCAGTGCTTTTTCTCTCGCCTCTCGTAACTCCTCCAAGAGATTTATTTCTTCAGTATCTTCCATAAAGAATTCTACTGCCCCTTTGATCTCTCCATCGGATAATAAAGGAACCACTTCCACCCGCACCGGCAACCTATATCCGAGCTTATGCCTAAGGTAAACCTTAGCCCGCCTTACTTTACCATCTTTAAGCGTCTTTGCCAAAGGGCACTCACTCAAACAAAGCTCAGTCCCGTTATCATCTACATGTTTTAGAATATTGTCCTGACAGTGCGAGCCTTCAACTTCTTCTGGGTAATACCCTGTTATTTCTCTCGATTTCTCATTCCACAACAAGATACTCCTATCTGTAGAAACTACATAAGCCCCTATATCAAGATTTTTTATGATATCGCAAGTTTGCTGATTTATAACTTCTCCTAACATCTCCGAGTAGTTTACTCGAACATTTTCCTTTCCCTTCTCCATATAAAATACTCCTCAATATCGCACTTTAAGCCCTCTCTGAAAATTATACAAAAACTACAATAACCATAACTACAAATTACTAAAAAAATCAAAGTAAAAATACAAACAGGGCTAACATTTTTTCTGTGTTAGCCCTGTTTTTAAAATTTCAAATTATCTAATTAAACAGTAAGAAAAATCACAGCAACTGGTCAATGTTACCAATTAGCGAAGCAAACACTCTTGTGCAAGGATGTACTGTTGGATACCTATGGAATTCCGCATGTCCATCCATGTATAAAACATTGGCACCACCAGGAATATGATTAAAATCAGAGGGCGTTGTCTCTATACCATCGAAAAATACCACCAACTCGCTTTGTGCACGAGTAGAGGCTGCAGGGTTATTAATATCAGTAATCAAAAACCTCTCAATTCCTTCTCTTAATCTATACATTGTTATCTTCTTCTGCTGATTAAGGTCATCAAAAGATATATCTTTATCTGCATTCGCCAAAGCGGTACTTACATCAGGAGCATTATTTATACCAGCAACTAAATTTCCAAGTGCTTGTAAGAAAAATGGATTTACATAGCTCATAGGGAACTGGTTTGTAGGTATTGCAGGGTCATTTTCATCCACTCCAGGCATTACATAATCTTCACTACGCAATGTCCAAGAAAGATATATGTATGATAGTGCGTCTATTCTACACGGACAATACGGATTCGCGGGATTTCCTCCACAGTTCCATCTACCGTCAGTAAAAGCTCGTTTCCCGTCTGAGTCAGAGGGGCATACATTAACACTTAAATCCGTAAGATATTCAGGGTATAACTGAGGTCCCCACCACATAAAATCAATCCCGATATTATTACAATTATCACCACCTGCTATACTTACGGTAGGAAACTTTTCTCC
>JAOAHN010000020.1 GCA_026415215.1 Candidatus Hydrogenedentota bacterium | reverse complement strand
GTACACGATAGAAGAACAAGATTTGTATTGTGACTCTGAAAAATGTGAAATCCCTGGTGGAATCAGAATTCCTTCGCAACAAGAAGTTTCCTTTGATATTCCCGAAGAAATAGGAGTTGAAAGATAAATAACCAACACTCTTAAAGGATTCCCTCTGTGCTCCTGAATAAATAAAGATAAATCTTAAGTTGGCATAGATCGTTATTCAATTTAACCTATAAAATTCAGAACATGTTCAAATTAGCTATTTCTTACAAATTCTTCAAATAAAAATACCCTCTTTATATGTTAAAATAATAGAGTTTTCTGGAAAAAGGTAAGTTATAAGACACTGTTTTCAAGAGAAAGGCTTTTATATGTCAAGACTAAAAAAAGTTTTAATTGCGTTTTTTTTAGTAATTCTTATACTGGTAGGCAGTTTTTTACTTTTCATAGGACCATGGCCTGTCTATCGAACCACTGAGTTCAGCTCCAAGAGTTACTATTTAAAAACGCTCCAAGAAATGAAAAAGTCCTCAGAAGTAAATGTTCATCTTTCAGAACCTACTGGGAAACTAAAAGTAGGTTGGGGTATACAAATCATAACACCCCCTATTGGGACTCCATTAGGAGGTTATTCCGCACGAAATGGGAAACCCTCGACGGGTGTCCATGATGAATTGTATGCAAAATCTATATGTTTAAGCGATGGAAAAGACACTGTAGTTATTATAGGCACAGACTTACTTTTAGTACCTCCAAATGTTGCGGAAAAAGTGAGAAAAGCTGTATATTCTCAAGTATCTCTAAAACCCGAACAGCTTTACTTCACTGCAAGCCATACACACTGTGGTCCCGGTGCATGGGCACCAGGCTTAGCGGGGAAAATTACTGGGGGAAAATATGACCCCAAGATTGTTGATCTTCTCGCTAACGGTATAACTGAATCCGTAATAACCGCATATAAGAAGATGTCTCCGGGGAAAATTGCCGTTGGGAAAGCAGACGGTAGCAACTATATAAAAAATAGGACTCGGCAGGCTTCAGTAGACACCGATCTCGATTTTATGGTTGTGGATCAGGAGGGCGGAGAACGCTGTATTGTCGTGAGGTTTTCAGCTCATCCCACAATCTACGACGATGATATGATGGAATTCAGTGCTGAGTTTCCAGGAGCACTTCAAAGGTTCTTAGAAAAGATTCCAAGAACCACAGCCATATATTTAGGCGGAGCTCTGGGTTCGAGTGGTCCCGTACCTCCAGACTCTCCAGATGTAGAAAGCAGAGTTACCGCTATGGGAAATGCTTTAGGAGAATTAGTTTTAAATGCCACCAAAAATCTTAACTTCCAAGATTCCGTGGAAATTGCCTCCTTAGCTTTTCTTGTTCATATGCCACCTTTTCAAGTAAGACCAGTAAGTACTAAGTGGAGACTCTCTCCTCTCGCGGGGAAAATCATGGGAGTTCCTCCGTACGGATGGTTTCAAGCATGCAGAATAAATAATTTAATACTTGTGGGATTACCATTCGATTTCAGTGGGGAAATTAGCCGTGAATGGAAATTTATAGGAGAGGCGAGTGATATTCAAGTTTGGACAACGAGTTTTTCCGCTGCATATTGTGGATACCTCTCACCCGACAAATACTATTGGGTAGAACCATTAAACTACGAAACAGGACTTATGAGCTGGTTTGGACCTTCCTGTGAAGCCTATATGCTCAGTTTGTTCAAGCACAGTATGGAAATTTTATTCCCTAACCTAAAACAGGTGGCTTTTAACTGAAAAAGAGGCTGAAATTCCAATATCCAAAATCTAATAGAGATGGAATCAATAAATCCCGATAATAACAATCAATACGAAGGCGAATTAGAGAAAACAGACCCTAATCATCCCCAACCTTGTATACAAAACAATAAAGCATTGAATTCTGAAGAAAAACTCGAAAATTCAAAGTCTGAGAGTAATTCGGAGGAGGTTAGTCATTCTCCTATCAATGAAGAAGATAAATCTTCTAATCTTTCTGTAAAAACCCTATCTCTTCAAAATCCACCTAATAATTCATTTCAGAAAATATCTTCTCTTATTCAATTTTTCTTCATAGGCATATTTCTTTTGTCCTTAATTGGACACTGGGAAACAAAGAAATTAGAGAGTGTTAAATGGGCAAGAGGAAAGATAATCTGGAACGAGGGATTAATCAAAGCCATAAATGAACAAGAATTAAAGAAAACTGACCATAGAGTAGTAAAAGTAATACCGAGTGTAGATATACCAAGTCAAGAAACAAAAAATAAAATATTAACACTAATTGAAAAAATAGAACTCACTGATACGCAAACATTACCTAAAATTACTTTTCCCGCCATTATATGGCTAAACAACATAGAGGAATTTCAACCTATTCTCGAATCAGGAAGATTACCTAAGCCAGGTAATCGTGAGGCTCTATCAGGAGACTTAACTCCATCTTCAAAATTCTTTATAAAAGGCACAGAGTATACAGTAGTTGGAAAAATTAAAAAAGAATGTGCTCCATTTGTGGGATGTTTTGTAATTCCAATAGAGTGTATTGAAAAAATCCCAGAAAATGTAGTGCAAGGTATAGCTATCTTGTCGCTTAAGACCTCCCCGGCTCATGTGGAAGAAATCACAAAACTGTTGTCTAAAGATAAAATTGATAGCTCAGCAATATACGAAATCTCGGGACTTCAATCTCGCACTTCCCCTCTTTTTGCCTATGGAACGACCATAGGTTTAATTATTGTATGTTTCTCTATTAGAGGTCTCCTCAGACTTTATTATTACAGGTTAGCAAATCCTCCCACAAAACTTCTTGGTCAATTATTCTCTGATATTTATAATCATAAGCTAATATTTGGGATTATAAATACATTTATGTATTTAGTATTTTTCACATTTTTATTTTTTGGTTTGAACGATCCAGAAAATCATAGAATAATAATCTACTACATCAACCATACCTTCTCAGAGGGTGAATTAAGTTACATAGGTGAGGCTTACGCAAAAGGGAACATACTTCAAGCGGCTATAACAACATTTCATAACAACTTCTGGGTTCAAACTTTCTTATTGACAATTCTTATTTCCATCCCTCCCATACTACTTGGTGTTTTTAAAACTTTTATAAGTTTTGCTTTTGCTGGATTTGCAATGGCTCCTATTTGGAACGATACAGCGAGCAAGCTATTTTTTCACTCTCTCACTATTGGATTAGAATTAGAGGCTTATATTCTTGCGGTGTTTGGAGTAATTATGTGGACTTATTATTTCTGGAATGGAATCATAACAAGAAAGAACATTTTAGAAAAGATTAAGAAAGGATTTAGGATTATTGTAGGGGCTTCGATTGTGTCTGGATCACTTCTTGCTGTTGCTGCTATCTACGAAGCCATAACACTCATAATTTTCCTGATTTAAGGGAATTCCTTCGAGATATTATAGTATATATATTTTTTTTCTTTTTTTAAATTAAATGATATAATATATATACTGTTTTTAGCATTAGGCCTTGTATTAAAAGTATATGCACATAAAATAGAGGAGTCATGTATATGTTTAGTTCAGTAAAATTATCAACTCGACTTTTTGCCTCCTTCGGTGTAATGGTCTTAATAATTGCTTTCGTCTCAATAGGAGGTTGGTATGGATTAAACAAGGTATATAAAAGCATGCAACTCTCAGATAAAGCCAGCAAAGCTTACCTGCAAGTGGAAAAGTGTGGAAAAATCCGAAGAGACTTCGCATACGCTTCAGCCACAGGAAAGGCTTTCGTGAAAGAAGAAGGTAAGACCCCTTTAGATCAACAGCTTAGGGAAGCACAAAAACAGTTAGTTGAGATAATCGAAGATTTAAAATCCACTTCTGGGTTATCCCCCGAAATGTACACTACTTTGGAAACATCACAAAAAATCGCGGGAGAGTATTTATCCGCATTTGATGAACTTGTAACTTCTGCAAAACAGAAAGAAGATGTATTTTCAATTTGGAGAGATTTAGGATGGAAGATTACAGAAGGGCTCAGTAAAGCAGGAGAAAGTATAATTAAACCTGCCCTAACAGGTGCATTAAACTCCCAAAACTTTGAAGAGTATGTGAAATGGTCAGAGATACAAACCGCATTAGGTACAAAGATTGTTGAACCCTATTTGATTCTAAGAGTAAATGCTTTATATTTGCGAGCTTATCAAGGTGATAAAGAGTGGGAATCTTTTCAAAAACAAGCTCAGGCTCTTGAGAATTCCTTCGAGGAATGGAAAATAAAAATAAAAGGAGAAAAAGATCTTGAGTCTCTAACATTAGAAATTGAAAAGTATTTTAAGGACTATACATCCCAGGGAGAAAGGTTCTATCAGGCTATTTTATCAGATAGAAAAGCTACACAAACATTATTAGCCAAAGCGGAAGAATTAGTACAGAAAATCTCCCAATTTACCAGCAAGATTCAGGAACAAACAAACTCTACAATGCTATGGATAAGAACTATCATTGGGACATTATCAATTGTGGGAATGGTAACAGGAACTATTCTTGCAATAATAATTACACTTGCTATCACAAAACCACTCAGAAATGTTATCAACAGCCTAAGCGAAGGAGCAAACCAAGTTAATCAAGCAGCAAGCCAAGTTGCTGCTTCAAGCCAGTCTATGGCAGAAGGAGCAACAGAACAGGCATCGAGTTTAGAAGAAACCTCAGCATCACTTGAAGAACTATCATCAATGACCCATCAAAATGCCGATAACGCAAAACAGGCGAATAACACAGCTATCGAAGCTCAGAGTGCTGCTGAAAAAAGCAGAACTATAATGTCCAAAATGGCAGAGACTATTCAAAGAATCAAACAATCTTCTGACGAAACATCAAAAATTATAAAAACCATAGATGAAATAGCGTTTCAGACAAACCTCCTCGCTTTGAATGCGGCGGTAGAAGCTGCCCGAGCAGGTGAAGCGGGAAAAGGATTCGCTGTAGTTGCAGAAGAGGTAAGAAGGTTAGCACAAAGAAGTGCAGAAGCTGCAAAAACTACTTCTCAACTAATTGAGGGAGCACGAACACATGCAGATGAAGGAGTAAAAGTCACTCAAGAGGTAGGGGAAGTGTTAGAACAAATAGCTAAAAATGTAGAAAAAGTCGCTACTCTTATTTCTGAAGTTTCTGCCGCAAGTAACGAACAGGCTCAAGGAATTGAACAAATAAATCAAGCAGTAAATCAAATGAACCAGGTAGTTCAATCTAACTCAGCGAATGCTGAAGAAATAGCAGCAGCAAGCGAAGAACTTTCTGGCCAAGCGGAAGAGCTGAACAAATTAGTTTCTGTGTTAAGAGGAGTCCTTGAGGGTTCCAAAGAAACAATTTCTACTAAATCAGAAATATCAAACTTAAGTGCTCGGCGAGGTTCAACAATAACTGGACATCTAACCTACGAAAAGAGGAAACTCCCCACAGAAAGTTCTAAAAAACCATTAGAGAGGAGAAAAAATAACTCGGTATCTCTGCCACCCTTCAAAAACTCCGGAAATGTTGTTTCTCCTGAAGAAGTTATTCCTCTTGATGATGATGACCTGAAAGAGTTCTAATACAAGAACGCCGAATACTTGACATTTAAAACCAAATCTTTTAATTAATTTCGAATATTATCCAATGTATACTTAGTATCGACCAATCTGATAAAACCTATTCTGTGGGAACAACCTTCCCGTAGTTTGGCTCAGCATTAGCTGGTCCTTGACCGCTTGCCCAAAGTATGTGGGCCCGCAAAAGCTCCTGAAATTCTTTACTATCCCACACATCCTCACGATGTCCCAAGCCGTTATAAACTACTCGTCCCTTACCATATCCTATGCACCAAATTATCGGGTAAGAAGGTCTATCATACATCTTCTGTTTATTTCTCTCATCTCCTGGATCTAACAATGCAAGAACATGCATTGTCTCTTTATTCAAATTCTTCATAATATACCATTCTTCCATAGTTTCCCACTTCTCAGGAAAGTTACCCAACGCAGGATGTCCTTTATCTACCACAATTACTTTACCCTTAAATTGGTGCCCATGAGTTTCAAATTCTCCACCCAGCATCTCCACATACTCGCTCACTTTATCACCCTTTGAATGAAAACTATCATTAGCTGAATGAATCCCGATAAATCCACCTCCATTTCTAACCCAATCCAATAACGCTTTAGTATCCTCAGTCTTCATAGGTGGATGTTCATCTGTCCCGGATTGGGTCAAATCACCAGAGGTATAGAATATAACTACATTATAGTTTTTCAGATTTTCTGGATTAATCTTAGATGCGTCTTTTGTACACTCTATTTGCCAATTATTACCAGTGCATAGCTTTGTCAACACATTCTCAGAATAAGAAAGTGAGCTACCTTCTCTTTTTACCACACTGTGTTCAAATCCAGAAGACTTAGTTAGATACAGAATCTTTAGAGTCTCAGGATAGCCTGATGACCCCAACAGTAATCCAACCATACATACTAAAAGTATCTCTACTTTCATTTGATATCCTCCTATTATTTTTTCTTCTTATTATTAACAACCACAACAAATAATTCAACAAAATCAAAAGGTCTTCTTTCTTCCTTCTTACTGTTAAAGTATGCTACAAGATTTTTATAATCCTCCTGGTTTTCCCTTTCTAACTCCCATAATTTAGTTAGTTCATCCACTTTAACTACACCATCTCTATTTTTAGGACACCCAACATCTTTATGAAGAGAAAACGAACTCACTTCTCCAGACCTTTTTTGATGGAGTTTGAATGGGAACAATCTACACAGCAACGGCCTATGTTCATATATTCTACACACCTTCCTAACAGGGTCACGAAAATAGCATCCCTTCCGGGTTCTCTTTAATGCCATCATATATCTTTCTTTACCTATCTTAAGCCAAGTAGGGTCTGATTTATATATACCAGCGATTTCACCCTCCTTAAAAAAAGTGATAAATTTCTTAGGATGGAGTTTTGTGGCTTTTACAATCTGGATTACATCATAAGGAGTTGGACAACAAACTACATCCGTACAACAATAGCCACAGTGATGACATCTGAAATAGACAAACTTCTTTCCCATTTGATAGAATCTTTAAGAAACCGAAACTCTACGGAGATTAATTATGACAATTTTATACTGGCTTTTGTCTCTTCTCGATTTTCTTACTTATCTTTCTTACATTCTCCAATTAGTAGTCTTTATAATTGATTTACTTCCAGGCGTAGACATATATCAAACTTAATGTTTCAATGACATTTACTTTCTAACCATCTCGTAGCTTCAATCGCAGCCATACATCCGGAGCCTGCTGCAGTTATAGCTTGACGATAATATGGGTCTTGAACATCTCCACAAGCAAACACACCCTCTACATTAGTAGCGGTTTTATTTGGTTTAGTTATAATGTAGCCTTGCTCATCTAACTCAAGGTAATCCTTAAACAAATCGGTATTAGGTTTATGTCCTATAGCACAGAAATAGCCAGTGCAGGGAATTTCTTTTCTATCTCCTGTTGAAACATTTCTTATTAATACACCAGTGACACCTTTTTCATCGTCACCTAAAATATCCTCAACTACCGAATTCCATTCCACACTTATCTTGGGATTTGAAAGGGCTCTATCTGCCATAATCTTACTCGCTCTAAATTTATCCCTCCTATGAATAATGTAAACTCTTTGGGCAAATCGCGTTAAGAACAACGCCTCCTCCATAGCACTATCACCTCCACCTACAACAATGACAGGCTTATTTCTAAATCTCGGCAGTGCCCCATCGCAAGTAGCACAGGCGGAAACTCCTTTGTTCATAAATCTTTTCTCGGCAGGCAAACCTAAATACTTTGCACTCGCTCCAGTGGCTATTATTAAAGAAAGCGTCTCATATCTCTCATTATTAGAATAAATTACAAACGGATAAGTAGCAAGATCAACCTTAGTTGCGGTTTTGTAGATAAATCTTGCACCAAATCTCTCAGCTTGTTTTTTAAGGTCTGCCATTAATTGGGGACCAGATACTCCATCAGGATACCCTGGAAAATTCTCGACTTCGGTGGTAGTCATCAATTGGCCACCAGGTAAAATATTATCACTTGGCTCTCCTTCAAAAACTAATGGGGACAAGTCTGCTCGTCCACAATATAATGCTGCGGTACAACCCGCAGGACCCGCACCTAATATGATTACCTTTTCTGGACTACTATTCATAAAACAATTTACCCCTTCCTTGATAACTACTCAACATGGAAAAAATTAATATTATTTCCAATCACTAAATAGCGAGGGGGCGATACCTTCTACCTCCAAATGCCTTGATCTTCCTCACTTCTGAAATATTATCCACTACTTTTTTAACTGCCTCTGCAACTTGGTTCATAACCTTGCGTGAGTTCATCAGCATAACATGGTGAACTACTATACCACTTCGAGTATGTGCATCAGTACATACTGGAAGGTTAAACCGCTTTGGGTCTATCGCCTTCCAATATTCTTCACTGATCTTGTATCTCTTCTTGGTTAACGGTTTGTACAGACCACAAGCATTTAATGGCTCGTAAGGAGGTTCAAAAGCATCACCACAACTTAACTCAGCATTCAAAGCTGCGCAGAATTGAGCATTTGTTACCTTTAGTTCATCGGGGTCTATGCGGAAAGCAAAATTAAAGTAGCTTTGCTGAGTTACCTGTGGTCTTCTCCGCATGGGTTTAATTCCGGGTATCTGTGCAAGAAGTGAATTTAAGTATTGTGCATTTGCATCACGGAGTTTTACTTGTTCATCGAGTCTTGAAAGACCGCCAAGCAGAATTGCCGCTTGCCATTCAGTCAAACGATAATTTCCTGACTGTAGAGTCATCTCCATCCCAACGGGCTTCTTTAAACCGAAGACAGGCGGATTAGCAGGATATGGTCTTCCACAATTTCTCAAGCTATACAACTTGTAGAAAATTTCTTTCGTCTTGCACATATTAAATCCACCTTCACCTGAACTCAAGACCTTGGACTCTTGAAAACTCCATGCACTAACATCTCCAATTGAGCCCACTCCTTTTCCTCTCCAGAATGAACCATGCTGATGAGCACAATCTTCAATCAAATACAAGTTATACTTTTTGCAAATCTTTTGGAGCCTATCCAAATCAGCCATAGAACCATACAAGTGCACTACAATTATGGCTTTTGTTTTAGGAGTTATACATGCTTCTACTTTATCGAGATCTAAATTCCAAGTATCAGGTTCCACATCAACAAGGATTGGAATAGCGTTCACATCTATACATGCTGCAGCAGTAGCTTGCCAAGTCATACCCGGAACTATCACCTCATCGTAAGCACCAATATCCAAAGCTTCTAATGCCAACTGGATTGCTACAGTTCCATTGGCTACACACAAACCATACTTTGCTCCCTGATATTTTGTAAAAGCCTCGGCAAATTTCCATTCGTATTCCCCATCAAAAGACCACCTGTTAGACAGAGTTATCTTCTTTACAAGCTCCGCGTCTTTTTTATCACTGATGGGCCAAGTAGCGAGTTTCTCTTTGCTTGAACGAATAGGCTTACCACCCAATATAGCAAGTTTTGACATATAAATCTCCTTTGTAATTAGTCTTTCTGTTGAGGAAATAAGAATAACCTTTTTATAACATTTTTTTCAATCTGTCAATAGGAAGAGAAAATTTGCTTAAGCTGTTTCTTGAGATGTTCCTGCTTGTCTAACTCTTCAATCCATCTCGGAGAGTTGGAATAATAAAATTTAATAAACTTTCTTCCTAATTCAGTGGCACTAAAAAATCTATCCCGCAAAAATCTAAAAAACTCTAAAGTATTAGTTTCCGGATAGAATAGAGATTTCATTAGACATCCACTTTCACAGTCTGCAGTCTCTTCACATTTTTCATTGGGGACTAAATAGCATTTTATCAGTGGAAAAAAATACCTAAAAGAAGCAATGTAATCGTAGTTATTAGATCTGTCAATACAATTGTGCTTAGGACCACTACTCAACATCCCCACTAATTTAAAATTAAAATCTTTACAAAATATCCCCGCACCACTTGACCCAAAGTCAGTAATTCCCTCAGTCCAAAGAATCTCATTCGTATGATAAGTCATAGCACTACAAAAAGCATCTCTACAAGCACCTACATCAACTCTATCCACTTTACCAATCACTGCCATCATCAGCTTTCCCTCGGGGTGATGTGCCCCATATATCACAGATCCTTCGGTAACTTCTGCGGTATCCCAACCCGCATACGCCCTACCATACTGCCCTACAGGAACCTCATTTACGATTCTTATTAGATAGGTATCCAGACACTCACTCATAGCTACACTTTCCGCACCTTCAGAACGAAGAGTATCATTCAGGGAAGGACACTTTTCATTTGAACAGTCTTCACACCTATAATCCCAAATAACCTCTAAATCCTCCCAATAGATTTTATATCCATCAAAACAGTGGTTTGCTGTAATGAAATAGTTCTTATGAGTAGTAAAGCCATCATTTATCAGTGTTCCAGTACAAAGAATTTCGCCTTCTTTTGCCCTAATAAGCAATCTACCTATACCTGTAGATACCTTCTGAAATTCCCCATCATCAACACAAGCTACCGAAAGGGGGCATGGTAGAGATTTTACTAACATATCCAATCTCGCAAAATAAAACATATAAGCCACTACTCTTATAAGAGGAAAACTTGAACTCCTTGTCTTAGCAATCAAAATTACATTATTCCCCTCGATTGTGGGTAACCAATACTCAGTTAGAGGCTTGCCTGTATTCAACATTGGAAATGGTCCAAAAAGAGAATCGCTTCCCGGAACATATAACCATAATAAATCATTCTCTCCAAATTTGGAAAAGTCTATCGCGAGTCTAATTCCTTCTGCTTCCTCAAAAATCATTTCCCCAACAAAAAAATAACTGCCATTGTACTCAAGAGGGGTCTCTGAGAAAATAAGTTCGCTATCTATGTCCAAATCTTCCCTTTCCGCTACTCTCATTGCTTTGAAATAGTTATTCTTTTCAAGCAAATAGTATTTTTTACCTACGCTACTAAGATGAGTATAAATAGGATGGGGAACACTCTCTAATTTAGATATGGGCATCCCCTCAATTACTGTTGCCCCATAAAGAGATTTAGAATAACTTTCACTCGGTGGAAGGAAATGTGTATCAATACCTAACGAAAAACAGTTTTGAGAAAGCAAAGTTGAGATAAAATATAAAAATAAAATAGTTAAGACTTTCGAATTGTGAATGTCCATTCTGACACTCCTTTACATTTTAAGTTCCAAAATTTGAGAGTTATTTTACATTATGAAATTATTAAACAAAAATAGGTAATGAGACATAGTGAGCAAAAATAATTTCAAAAGTATTCTTATTTTAGGTCCTACCGCAAGCGGGAAAACAAAAATAGGGGTTCAAATTGCTTATAGATTCAATGGAGAAATTATCTCTGCGGACTCAAGGCAGGTATATATTGGTCTGGATATTGGCACAGGCAAGGACTTGGCTGAGTATTCGATAGTTTCTCCTCCAGTTCCCTACCATCTAATAGATATAGTATCTCCTAAGCATGAATTTTCACTTTATGAATTCATTCAACATTTCAATTCTGTGTTTGAGCTGATCACAAACAAAGGGAAATTACCAATTATAGTAGGCGGGACAGGAATGTATTTAGAGGCAATATTAGAAAAACATAAATTGCCAGTTGCTCCGCCTAATTTTGCTCTTAGAGAAGAACTACAGAACCTCGGATTAGAGGAACTTCAAGATAAACTCATCTCCCTGAGGGGCAAAGTGCACAATACTACTGATTTGCTCGACAGAGAGAGGCTCATAAGAGCCATCGAGATAACAGAAGCAGAAAAACAGGGATGTCCTTATGTGTGCGCTACTGAAATTTATCCATTGGTGATCGGAATCTCACACGAGAGAGAAGTATTAAAAATCAGAATTAGCCAACGACTCAAAAAAAGACTTGAGGAAGGGCTAATTGATGAGGTAAAGAGGCTTAGAGAAGAAGGAATAACCGACGAAAGGCTATATCAACTCGGCCTTGAATATAGGTATGTATTATGGTATCTACAAGGTAGAATCAAAAACAAGAATGACTTATTTCAAAAATTACGCTCAGCTATCTGGGAGTTCTCTCGGAGACAAATGATGTGGTTTCGAAGATTTGAAAGAAAAGGGATCAAGATAAATTGGTTCTGTCCAGATGACATAGAAAAAATTATAGAAATAATCAAGAGAGCCAAATATGACTAAAAACATTATCGAAGAATATCTTGAGAAAAGAGCTATAAGAAAGCCGTGGGAGGTTGAACTTCCTGAAAAGTTATCACATTTAAGCCAAGTTATAGTTGTCCCCGCATATGATGAATTAGAATACTTGCCCAAGCTTTTGGACTCCCTTGCTAAAAATAACCACAAGATTTGTGAAGAAACTCTCGTAATTGTAGTTGTAAACAATAAAGAAGAAGGGATCACACCTCCTGAAGTTATAAATAGAAATCAAGAGACTTTAGCTTATCTTAGAAAAACTCAAAATAGTAAAGAATATCCATTCCATATTGGAATCATAGACGCATCGTCGAAAAGTTTCGAAATACCCCCTACTTCAGGAGTGGGATTAGCAAGAAAAATAGGAATGGACTGGGGAATTAAACTCCTTTTCAATTCGGGAAAAGAAAATGGCGGATTAATTTGTCTCGACGCGGACTGTGAGGTCTCAGAAAACTACCTCTCGGAGTGGAAAAATTTCTTTGAACAAAATCAAAACACTTCAGGAATTATGGCTTTTGCACACCCCACTGATGCAACTGAAATAGGAAAAGCAATGATGCATTACGAGATTTTTCTAAGATTATATGAGCTATGTCTATTTTATGCTAACTCCCCATATTCATACATACCTATTGGATCAACAATAGGAGTAGGTGCAAAACTTTATGCTTCTGTAGGTGGAATGAACACAAAGAATGCAGGAGAGGACTTCTACTTTTTACAAAAAGTAGCAAAAGTTGCAGAAATTAGAAAAATTTCCTCAGCAACAGTATACCCGTCCGCAAGGCTTTCTCACAGGGTAGTTTTCGGAACCGGTGCAAAGATTAAAGAATATATTACTTTTCCCGAGAAAATGAATTTGTTTTATCCTTTTGAGTCATTTGAGATTCTAAGAAAATGGATTGCTATTTTAGACGCCCCGAAAGAAACCCCAGAACTAATGCTTAAAAAAGCAAGTGAAATACACCCAGAACTAATGCAATTCTTGATAGAATGCCATTGGCTCGAGAAAGTTACCAAAATATATAAAGAGAGCAAAAGTAAAAAGCAACTTTCTCGGAGACTTCATGAATGGTTTGACGGACTCAAGACATTAAGATTATTAAATTATCTTAGAGACAAAGTATTTGGATATGAAAGTATTCCTGTAGTGGGACAAATGATTACAGAAAAAATCTTTAATATAGAAATCGATTTCTCTCTAACCAACAAGTCCCAGATACTAAATTTTCTAAGAGAAAGATGGAAAGACATAGGTGGTGGCGGAATTAGATCTTAAGATCTAATATAGTTTTTAAATAAGCACCTTCATCAAATAATTAAAAAATTTACTAAAATTTGTGGAACTAAATTTTGAATATCAGTTTAGCATTTGCAAAGAGAACCACAATAGCATGAATCCCCGCATTTACATCCCCCATTTGAACAATAAAAGCCATGGGTCATACCCAAACTTACCTGGTTACAACTACAAGTTTTACATTTACATTCTTTACAAGTGCATTTGTCACAACATTTACTTGTCTTACTTTTACTGTTATCAGCCTTTTCACACTTGTCAGTTTTACAGCAATCCTCTGCTTTACATGCTTCACAACATGCTCCCTTACATTTTTTATTACAAGAATTCTTATCTTTCTGCTCTGCATTTGAATTACTAACTTTCGCTTCCCCACAACTTGAACCAATGGCTTTCAAAAATGGACATCCACCCTCCGATCGCTGTTTCTCTTTAGACTCAGC
>JAOAHN010000014.1 GCA_026415215.1 Candidatus Hydrogenedentota bacterium | reverse complement strand
AAACTCCATCGCCTGCGCCATACCACGCTTAGCCAATACCTTCGTTATCGCACTCGTCAATGTCGTCTTACCATGATCAATATGACCTATCGTCCCAACATTCACATGCGGCTTCTTACGCTCAAACTTCTGCTTCGACATTTTCTTTATCTCCTATTCTTAATTGTTAAGTTCAACTTTTTGTATCTTCACATATATTCAAAAACAGAGTGTTGTCACTCTGGCACATCAATCTTCAAATCTATAAGCACTTCCGATTCTTTCCATAATCTTATTTGCAACCTCTACAGGCACTATTTCATACTGGTAAAATTCCATGCTGTAATTGGCTCGTCCTTGGCTAAGCGAACGGAGATCATTTGCATACCCGAATAACTCCGCCAAAGGAACGAACGCATGGATAATCTGTATATGTCCTTCTGTTTCCATGTTCTGCAGTCTGCCTCGGCGTTTATCTATGTCTGTAATAATATCTCCAGTATACTCTGATGGCGTGTCTATTTCGAGCCTCATTATCGGCTCGAGTAGAATCGGCTTCGCATTCATAACCGCCTCTTTTGTAGCCATTGAGCCCGCAATTTGGAACGCCAAGTCACTGGAGTCAACCTCATGGTAAGAGCCACCTAATAAGGTTATCTTCACATCTACCATCGGATAACCCGCCACCACTCCTGTTTCCAGGGCATCTCGACACCCTTTTTCAATTGCAGGGATGAAATTTTTCGGGATAACTCCACCCACAGTTTTGTCCTCAAAGAGAAAACCGCTTCCTCGAGGCAACGGCTCTACAGTCAATACTACATGACCATATTGTCCTTTGCCACCAGTTTGACGAACAAACTTTTTATCTGCAGTGCCTACAGCCCGTACAGTTTCTCGGTATGCTACAACCGGCTTTCCTACATGGGCTTCGACTCCGTATTCGCGTCTCATCCGGTCTATTATTATCTCCAGATGAAGTTCGCCCATTCCTGCTATGATAGTCTGACCCGTCTCCTCGTTTACTCTTACCTTGAAGGTTGGGTCTTCATCAGCAAACCGGTGTAGCGCATTTGCTAATCTGTCCTGGTCTGCTTTTGTCTTGGGCTCGATGGCGATGTGCACTACTGGCTCAGGGAATGTTACAGGCATAAGCGCCACAGGGTGTTTTGGAGAACAAAGCGTATCTCCAGTTGAAGCAGATCTACTTCCAATCACTGCTCCAATATCACCTGCCCTGAGTTCTTTTATCTCGATTCTCTCGTCCGCATGTAGTTCGACTAAACGACCTATTCGCTCTTTAGTACCGGTGCGTACATTAAGTAATACTTCTCCGCTCTCAACAACACCAGAGTACACTCTTACAAATGTCAACTTTCCTACATGTGGATCACTGAGAATCTTAAAAACCAGGGCACAAAATGGCTCTTCATCTGAGGGATAGCGAAGGATTTTCTTCTCCGGACGCTTGGGATCCGATCCCTCATATGGGGGTAAATCCGCAGGGGATGGTAAATAATCTACCACCGCATCCAGAAGAAGTCGAATCCCTTTATTCTTTAAGGCACTCCCGCACAAAATAGGAGTTCCTTTTCTATCGATGCAGATTTTTCTTATGGCTTTCTTTAAAACCTCGACGGGAATATACTTGCCCTCTACCCAGAGACCAAGTACTTCTTCATCGAGGCCAGCCACCGTCTCTATGAGGTGATTTCGCCAAAATTGGGCTTCTTCTCGGTATTCTTCCGGAATATCCTCATACACCTGAACGCAATCTACAGTCTCACCGACCCAAGTAACCATCCTTTCCGAGATAAGGTCTATAACTGCTCTGAAGTTTGACTCGCTCCCAACTGGAATTTGGACAGGAAGGGTTACCGCATGTAGACGCTTTTCTATAGTTTCTATTGCGTGGAAGTAGTTGGCGCCCTCCCGATCCATCTTATTGATGAAGGCAATTCGTGGAACCTTATACCTATCTGCTTGCCTCCAGACGGTTTCAGATTGAGGTTGGACGCCTGCAACACCACAGAAAACTATAATTGCACCATCTAACACCCTCATACAGCGCTCCACTTCTGCGGTGAAATCTATATGCCCCGGAGTATCAATTATATTTAACCGGTGGCCTTTCCACTCACAGGCAGTCGCTGCTGAGGTTATAGTGATGCCGCGTTCCCGTTCCTGCTCCATGTAATCCATGGTAGCGGCACCGTCATGGACCTCACCCACGCGGTGCACTCGGCCGGTGTAGTACAAGACGCGTTCAGTGACGGTGGTCTTGCCGGCATCGATATGGGCCGCTATCCCTATATTTCTTACTTTTTCTATCGGGTACTTGCGTGGCATGCGCTTTGTTCCATCTGTTGTGACGCTTGCACTCCGCTTCACCCGAGGCCCTGCTATCGCTGATTCAACTTTTAAATCGATTCCCTGCATAAAATGCAGGACAATCGCATTATCTCTATATTCAGCTGAGCAGTGCCCCGGAGATCCGGAGCACATAGCTCAGCCTGTTAGCCATTCTCTCCTACTTTTTTCAAAGATTACACCTACAATTTTTTTATATATAATCTCCAAATTCATTACTCTCTAATATCTGAAGTGAATAAATGCTTTATTAGCTTCTGCCATTCTATGAGTATCTTCTCTCTTCTTAATAGTAGCACCAGTCTTGTTATAACAATCTATAAGCTCTGCGGCTAAGCGCTCCTGCATTGTTTTCTCACCACGATTCCGAGAAAAATCTCTTATCCACCTAAGCGCTATAGAAGTTCTTGCATGGGGTAGTATCTCCACCGGAACTTGATATGTCGCACCACCCACGCGCCTTGACTTTACATGAACCAAAGGCTTAGCATTTTCTACCGCTTGAGTAAATACTTCTATGGGGTCTTTATCTGGCATTTTCTGCCTAAGTATATCAAGAGCTTTATATACAATCTTCTCCGCTATACTTTTCTTGCCTGATTTCATAATTATGTTAATAAACTTCGCCACTAAAGCATTGTTGTACTTCGGATCGGGTAATACTTCTCTTCTTTGAACTTCTCTTCTTCTTGGCATATGCCTACCTCATTATAAATTAACTTTGTTTGGGTTTCTTTACTCCATATTTAGAGCGACTTACCCATCGTCCAATGTGAATCTTTTTTCCACCTTCTTCCTTAACTGACGCAGTTCCTCCTAAATCACCGATGGCATCAAGAGTACCACGGATAACATGGTAGCGCACACCTGGTAAGTCTTTAACACGCCCTCCACGAATGAGGACTTGAGAATGTTCTTGAAGATTATGACCAACACCAGGAATGTACACTGTAACTTCGTAACCATTTTTCAACCGCACACGAGCCACCTTTCGCAAAGCGGAGTTGGGCTTTTTCGGAGTCATAGTATATACACGAGTGCAAGTGCCCGAAGCTTGCGGACATCCCATCAATGCGGGTGACTTTGTCCGCTTCACCTTCGGCTCTCGTGCATTCCTTAATAATTGTCCTATCGTCGGCAATTTTATTCCTCCTCTAACAAAAACCTCTCTATCCGTACTTCCTATTTTGAAGCTTATGAGATTCCTTTTGAAATGGAGTAAAAGGGCAAAATATGATATCAGAAATAAATTATGAATGTCAACTTGCAGTTACTTGAGAACTATTTGTTTTACTTTGCTTTTCTTCTTTTTTCTTTTCTTTATTAGACTTTAGCCGAGTCTTACCAAATGTCCCACGCCAAATTTTTCCACGCCTTGTTTTTCTGTCTCCTTTTCCCATCTTAATATATCCCAGTTATATATTTTTCAAAAAACATAACTCAACTTTTTCAATTCTATAAGAAAGGAAAGTGATTATACATACATACTCAACCGAATTTCAAATAAAAATTTCTACCCGAACCAGTGAGGAGTTTAAAGGTTATTCGATTTGATTAATCTTACTTATTTCTTCTCTCAACTTCTTAGTAATTTTTTCCAATCTATCAAGTAACATCTCAACCTTTTCAAATGGATTTATTATCGTGAACAACTCATTTTGGAACCTTTTACTTAATACCTTAATCATTCTTTTCGTAGAGAGATAGAGTACCTGACTATATAACCAATATATAACGATTACTATAATTAGAAAAACTACTGAGGAATATACCAGAAAGTTATTAACATCTATAATCTCTCCTTTAAAATATCCTGGGACCAATCTCCAGCCAAAATAAAGAAAAAACACATAAATCGGTAGGTAAAACAATTTCAAAAGAAGGTAAGCACTGTAGAATTTTGCCCTCTTCTCTATCTCCTCTATTAATGCCCTCTTTAAAAAATCACTCGACCTACTGAAGAGAGTATATTTATATTCTTCAACGAAGTTACTAAGAACATCCTTCTTTAGTCTCATACTGCTGAAATAAAATAATAAATCGGTGTGCACGGAATTCAGTTTCGGCTCTAATTCTACTCTTAACTTTTCTACTTGAGCCAAGAGCGAACCTAAAATTAGAGAAGCCACAATATTATCCGAATCCCTTTGGCTCTCACCCCATTTTTCATCATCTTTCCAAAAAACAAATTTTTTACCCAAGGCTTTAAGCCAATTAATAGGTGACAACCACGAAAAAGAATGTAGCCTTCCAATTACATTCGAAAGGATTACTATCCATTGGAATATTCCGTGTAATCGGGTTGCCAAAGCATTCTTCAAAATTTTATATAGCAAACTTTTGTCCTCATTCAGAAAATTTTTTACTAACTTCGTGCTCAAAGTGTAGAGCTCCTCCTTACTCTCGTTTATCCTATCGTGTACATTTCTTATCCCTGAACTTAACTCTTTAAAATGCCTTTCTAACTCCTCTTGCAATTTTTTTAACATTCCTATTATGTTCAACTTTTTGATATGCCTTCTCACCTTATCAGTATTGAGATACTCACTCAAGAATTTTTCAAATTCAGGAAAATCAAATTCATTCCCCTCGACACCTCCTACTGTTTTCCTATTAAAACTTGCAAGTGCGTTCACACGAAAGTGGGCAATCGGACTTATTCCCTCTTCAGAAAGCATTTTCAGCCAGTTTTCCATAATAGAGTCTTTAATTGATTCTACCTTAGTTTCCACAAGCACAAATGAACGCTCCTCTTTTAGTTCCCTCAATAGTCCCCATGTCGCCTCATCAAGATATTTCTCAGCAGAACCACAAAAAATAATCAAATCACAATGAGTAAGAATCTCTTTAACGAAATCCCGATGTTCCCTTACTATCGTATCCGTATCAGGCGTATCTATGAGCACAAGGTTGCTGAGCACAGATTTAGGTACACAATCAAACTTCTTAAAGTGGTCTGGAACTAACCAATCTGACGGGTGATAAATCAGGGGATTATTTGTACAAGGTCTAAAGGGACTCGTATTGGCTATCCTATCACCTGCGATCGCATTTATCAATGTAGATTTTCCAACACCTGATCCACCAACTATTGCCAATATCAAAAGATTCTCTACAGATTTTACTTTCTCTCTCAACTCTTGAAGTCGAATTTTCAATTTAGGAAGGAGATTGTGCTTAAAACCTTCCAAATCACTTAGCTCATCACTTTCTATTAAACTCTCTAAGTTATCAATGATTTCTAAATAGTCTTCTGTCTTATACATGTATGTGACTGACCCTTATTCCAAATTTTTTCTGGTTATATTAAATATAAATTTTACTTAATTAATTCATGAAATCTCTTACAAGTTTTCGTGGCGGACTCGTTACATTAAAATAAGGAGCCCTCCCTCCAACTAACTAACACTTACATAAAACTTTTTTACACACTCGTTATTAGCAAATTCCTCACTCTCCAAAACAAAACTCTGCCAGTCTCCAAATAACTTCACAAGCATATCTTCTTTAATCATTTCAAACACTTTTTTCCTCTTTGACTCTATCCATCTATCAGCTTGGTCCTTTATCTTACCCCTCAATAACTTGAAACCCTCGTTTTCCAACATATATGAAAGTAAGCCAGAGCCCCCAAATACAAGAACTTCCGGGACCATTGAGGCTCCAGGAATTAAGCTAAATGCAAACACTCCTGTACCAAGAACTAATAACAATACTGATACAAGCCTAATTAGTTTCAAACCCGTTAGAGGATTATTTGTAATAAAATCATCCGCTATTAAATCTAACTCTTTCAAAATACTCTCAGGAATTAAGTTCAATTCATTAACTATTCTCCCTTTAAAGTCCCCTATAATTTCCTTCTTATCTTCGAATAATTTTCCTAACCTCTTTTTAAATTCATTTTTTAATTCTTCAGGTATTTGGTTAACAGATTCACTTAAGAGCTTAAATGTGGCCTCAAGTAACTCCGATATTGAGCCTTCATTCTTTTTCCTCACTTCCTCGCCGAGTTCGTACATTT
This sequence comes from Candidatus Hydrogenedentota bacterium, assembly GCA_026415215.1. Classification (GTDB taxonomy): domain Bacteria; phylum Hydrogenedentota; class Hydrogenedentia; order Hydrogenedentales; family Hydrogenedentaceae; genus Hydrogenedens. The sequence continues at coordinate 45,853 of JAOAHN010000014.1, read as the reverse complement.
TTCCTATATCTTTTCTAAAAATAATTTCTCCCAAACTTCCAGGTAAAAATACTAAATATTTCAACCCTCCCAAACGACTCTTAATAGCGGATTTTAAATAATCTTCCATATCCTTGGGGGGAATGGGAGAGAATTTTTCTAAAACTCCCCTAATGCCGTTTTCTATACCCTCAAAAACTTTCTCCAGGTATTGGGTTTTTTTAATGAAACTATCCTTGATCCACGAGGAAAAAGTCTTCTGCATACTTTTTACACTTTCACTTAATACCCTCTGTTTTGTCTCTTCCACAGGTATCTGATAGATAAACCTATCCAAACTCACAGCACTATCTTCAAAGGAAACTGGTTTAGAAGCGTAAACATTCGCACAACGGGGAAATAAAAAACATTCAACTTTATCTTCAAGACCTACCTCTTTTAAAAAATGTAATACTTGTTCCCTTGCATATTCTAAGGCTTTCGGCAAATCCGTATTGACTTTATTCATCAAAGGAATTATTACCTTCCCTTCTTGCTTCACTCGCTTGAAAAATTCTACCACTGCAAAATCATTATATTTCTCTTCAGTTAATACTCCTATTACCACATCGCTTGCTGAGATAATCCTATCAGCAATATCCCAATGCTCTTTGCGAATAGAATCCACATCCGGAGTATCCAAAAACAGATAGTTATCACTCATTTCGCTATTTTCCTCCACGAACAACCTGTCTGGAGGATGAGAAGAGTCTAACGCATCTTCCATGTGACGCAATGCCATAGGCTTGAATTGGGGAAACATATCGCCTTTTAAACACATTTCAAACTTCTTTGGGGATGCAATCAACACGGGTCTTTTAGTAGCCCCTGCAGTATGCCTAACAGGGCTCACTTCTCGACCGCAAAGCACATTCGTTATAGTAGATTTACCTGTATTCGTTCCTCCCGCCACCGCAATAACGAGACAATCCGAATGTGGAAGAATCCTGTTATATAACAACCGCTCCCAATCGAGTTCAGTCATCCAGTCCTCAGAAGGACTTATAATGCTCTTGAATATAGGCTCTCTGTAAAACTTTTCCTTAAATTGCTTCCACAAATCCGAGAATTTTCTTAAGTCTCTTAATTCAAACTCTTCCATGCCAATACTCTTTTCTTTTTCCAAATGTTCCAATTCCACTTTTCTTACTTCTGTTCTTTTCTCTCATATAATAATCAACTTACTTCACAATCACAAATTCGGTATTTAGCGTCAAGAATACTATCTACTTTAATTTCCCTCGGCCATTTTACAAAGTGCTGTAAACAACGATATACGAATAAGTAACTGTCATTTTGTAATTCAAACTTATTAAACTAAATAAAGTTTCCCTCTAAGCAACCTGTAAACATCATAATAAGTTGCATAATTGACCAATCCATAACAGGCTTTACCTAAAACTCTGAGATGATTGAATCATTCGGAATTATGAGAAAAGTTAGTCATTCAAACAAATAACTCTCAAAAAAAGAGCACTCGTCACTGCTTTCAATAAATTAATCAATAATAATCATAGGCGATATATCCAAAAGTGGATATAAACACTTTCGGATATTATGGTAGAATTCCTTAGAAGGGGATTTTTATTGCCTTATGTTTAAGAAATACATTTGCACAATGTGTGGATATGTAGGTTATCCTGTTAAGAAATCCAAGGGGAGTTTCTTAGTGGAGATAGGTTTGTGGTTGTGTTTCGGTTTACCAGGATTAATATACACTCTATGGAGGTTGACTTCATCATACGATGCATGTCCGGAGTGTAAAAATCCAAGCATGATTCCGGTAGACTCCCCTATGGGAAAAAGACTCTTGGAAACTCTAAACGAAGATAAGTTATGACCATTCACTCCTGCTGATTATCCATTGGTTTTGCGAAAGGAAAAAATTTAGGGTCTGGAAGCCATCTAATAGATTGAAGCTTAAGCCGTTCTACCCGCTCTTTTACTGAGTGAAAATGATAAAGATATTCCGCAAGTGCCCTAAAAACCCAGGCTACACCCCAGCGCGGAAATGTTATCTTAGAGGTTGTAAACCTATGTCTCCTATAGTATAGGTCACCTGTGTTTCTGTCCCTCATATAGAACCAAGACCATCTCAACACAAATACCGCGAGCACATGGGCTGATTGTATGATTTCATATAAATAAGATGGGCAAAGAATACCCTCTGCACATGCACGAATATCTACAGGATATTGGTTTTGAGGAGAAAACAACGGCTGACCCATCTCACTGAAAAATTGTTTTGCGTAGAGATGGAAACCCTTGAGTAGAGCCTGCTTAATCTCATCACTGGGAGATACCTTGTATATACTATACAGAGCTCTCAGGATAACACCCAATTGATAACCTATCACTACCTGTGAGGTAGAAAAATCACTGTTTGTTTTATGAAATCCCGAATACCATGAACCATCTTCATTCTGGTTCCTTAAGATAAACTCTACTGCCGGAACAGAAATTTCTTTATAGTATTTGTCATTAGTGAGGCGAAATACATTATGTAGGAATTCCCCCACGAGAACATTAGCACTATAGCTAAAATATGTACCGTCTTTTAATGCATAAGCGAAGCACTTACTACCATTCTCAAATGAATATGAAGGCAGAACCTCAACGAAAAATTTTGCTACTTCAAGAACTACATTTAGATACGACTCCACTCCTGTTAATTCATAAGCAAAAGCATAAGCATTTCCTACGAGACCGGTGACCTCACTTATTGGGGTATTCGGAGGAATCTTTACACCGTCTATGGAGTATGGAAAAGGATACCCCCAGCTCCATCCATCTCCTGTAGAAATCCTTTTCGAACGCAACCAAGTAAGATGATATTCGGACTTTTCCAAGTATTTTGTATTACCATCTATTTGATAAAGCCTGAGGTATGCAATTGCCATCAGAGCATGTGCTTCAGCTGTCTCCACGGGAGTAAGAATAAACATCTTTCTAAATAATGGAGGAAAAACTCGCTGGGAGTGTGATATACATCTACCGATAAATGGAATATTTATAAGTGTTCTAATAAATGGATAAGCTTCTATTAGTAAAGGATCGTAGCCTTCCAAGCCATTTTCTTCTACCCAGCTCTCTAATTCGTCTAACCACTCCCATGCCAACGCCACATCAGGATTATTAGTCTCCCTCATTTTCACCGCCCTTTAGCTATCATGAGAAGAAAATCTCTAAATTTGTGATAGTTAGCCTCAAAAGAATACAGCTCCTGAACTCTCACTCTACTAGCCTTTCCCATCTTTTCTCTAAGTTCAGCATCTTTTATAAGGACCTCTAATTTCTCATACCACTCTTCTGGAGTCCGAGCAAAAAAACCATGAACGCCCTCCTCAAGTATCTCCGCATTCATACCGATAGGAGAAACCACCACAGGGGTCCCTACTCCCATATATTGGAGGGCTTTGAATGCGCATTTCCCTCGCGCCCGAGGAGAATCAATAAGTGGCATCAAACCTATATCTGGCTTTTGGAGATACTCAATCTCTTTTTCTAATTTCCAATACTCAAATTCTACTTCTACCCCATCCATATGGTACCCGGGTCCGTTAGAAGCGATAAATAACTTGATTGGATACTTTTTTGCAAGTTCTTTTAAGGGCTCTTTTACCACTTCTAAATACCCAAGGTTTCCATATCCGCCTGTCCATCCAATTATCACTGGGTTATTGTGCTTGGGATATTCCTTTTTATGTGTGTGCTTTTCCATATCGATGCAAGTGGGAATTATAACTACATTGTCAGCTCCCCATTTTCTAATATGCTCTTCAAGATACTTATTACCCACTACCGCACCTGAACAAAGTCTTGACATTTTCTCTGCCCAACCGAAATCAATTAAACCCATAAAAGGACTTTCTACATAATGTGGCTTTTCCCAAACCGCATCGTCAATATCGAATACTAAATTTTTATTAAATAAATAAATTATATATTCAAATATAGGAGGTCCATACTTAAACATGGGTCCTCTAAAAAATACTACATCTGCACCAAAAATGTGACGAAGTTGAACCCAACGCCTGAGCCACACATACAGCCAGTAGATAGCCTTCTTATATCGTGGCTGATTCTCAAAGAACTTTTCTAAAAACTCTACTGATGAAGGCAGGCATACCACACAATCATGCCCTTCCTGCTCGAGAAGTTGAACAAACTTCTGAACCCTATATCTTGTAGATGCAATTTTTTCAGTAGCATTTCCGAAGAAAACTATTTTCATTTTTTTTCCTGTTACTCCTTTGCCTCATTTTCAAACTCTTCTCCAATAATATCCCTATCTACAATCTCGCCGGGTCTTGTGAATGTATTAGGCCACATTTTCCTACCAGGATATATTGCGGTCAATATACCTGTGTGGACACTATCACCAATAATTGCTCCGAGTTTCTTTAAGCCCGTGTCGATGAGCACACCATTTACGACAGACTTATGCGTTTGTCCATCGTGACGAACATTCGCAGTCACAGTGCCACAGCCGAGATTTACCCCTTCTCCAAGAATACTATCCCCAACATAATTCTGGTGAGGGGCATATGCGCCATCAAACAAGATAGAATTTTTTATCTCAGAGGCTTGCCCAACTCTGCATTGGTTTCCAATTGTTGTGTATGGCCTAATCCAACAATTTGGACCAATTGTGCAGTTCTTCCCTATGTAAACTGGTCCTTCAATCACAACTCCGGGCTTAACTATAGTATCCTCATCTATGAAAACATTACCTTCTATATGAACGCCCTCACACAATTTCCCCAAAATCTTAGTTCCCGTCATCCTATCCAGTAGAAAAGCATTTGCCTTTAGTAAATCCCATGGGTAACCTATGGGCAACCAATAATCCTCAGCATAGATAACCCAAAAACCACTTTGTTCAGCCAAACCCTGAATTGCAGAAGTAATCTCGATTTCACCTCGTTCTGAAAGAGAAGTGTTGCGGATTGCTGGAAATATTTCGGGAGTAAACAAGTAGGCACCAATATTAGCCAGATGTGAAAAGACCGTTTTAGGCTTTTCTACCAACCTTCTAACCTTCCCATCAGAATCAATCTCATATATTCCATAAGAGCGTGGGTCCTCAACCTCCTTTACCAAAGCAGTTGGTCTCATTTGTTGGGAAAGTCGCTTTAGGTCCTCCGGAGAAAATAGGTCATCCCCATTAACCACTATAAATCTGCCTTTTACCTGCTCTTCGCACAAAAGAACCGCATGCCCTGTTCCTTTCTGTTCCTCTTGAACAATGTATTCTATTTTTACCCCATTCCAAACATTCCCCAGCCTTTTCATTATCATCTCTCGGCGATATCCTACCACCAGTATGAATTTATCGGTAAAAGAACTAAGGGCAGAAAGTTGATACTCAATAATAGGCTTATTCACCACAGGTAGTAAAGGTTTGGGGCGAGTAACAGTTAAGGGATATGTGCGCGTGCTTTTACCCGCACACAAAATCACAGAGATCATTTCAATTTCTCCCAATTTTATTTTATCTCATTGGCTTGAAAATATATCTTTCTCACTTGAAACTCTTACTCACAATTATAGGTGTTCAGAATTCATCGAGATCATATTCATTATCCAAACCCGCATTTCTATACTCAATACACAAATTCCATACCCAGCAAAAAACTATTATATCCACAACAGAAAAAGGAATTATCACCACTGCCTTCAATAAGGATGTATTTAAATTATGGTGGGTGAATACTTCAAAACTAAAAACATAAAGAGAAGCGAGTATTGATACACCGATGATTATCCACATGCCTACTGAGTCCCCAAGTTGCCTTGTGATTGGTCTAAACACTTTAAATATTTCTTCTTCTTCAATAGCTTTTTCTCCCGAGTGCATCCAACAAATCGTTAGGGGAAGATACACAAATAAGACTAAAATACTGAAAAGGGCGAGGAAATCCGATACCCCAGAATAACCATACTCACCAAAAGTTCCAACAAGATTGGTGAGTGTGACTATAGCCACATTTACCCCAAACCAAATGAGGAAGAATCTCTTCAACGCTTCCTTATCACTCTTGCACCGCCAAATCGGAGCGTCTAACTTTGCTCCTAATCTACAAAAACATATAGCCTGAAGAGCTCCGATTCCTGCACAGAAAAGAATATCATTCATTGCAAACAATAGGGATGCAAGAGATGTGGGGATAGTAGAAGTTTCTTTCAATTGGTATAAATAGTTGGAAATTAGTTCGGAAATTAATACGCAGAAAGAATGACCTAAAACATAAAACACCCCCACTACTGTAATGAATCTACTATGAGAAAGAATCTTATTCCATCTCATTGTGAGGAGCCCCGGTCTAATTGATACTTTTTTTTCTCCTCGATTAATCGCTGTTGTTCTTTTAGAGCGGTAGAGATAGGAGGTTGCAATCTATATACATACTTGATAAGTTTTTCCCTTAATTCATTCGTAACTCCTACAAATACACCTCGATACATATATCTGCCCAATGAAACACTCAACTTCTCAAGAATCTTTGTTATTAATTTAATCGACTTTTGCCCTCCCTCATCTTCAAGTTCAATATCGAATTGAAGGAATAAATCCTCATCTATGTCCCTATCTATAAGTAGAGCGCACCCTCCCGCACTAATGTTGACTACCCTTGCCTTGGTCGAATATTCCACCTTATATGGAATATCTTCTGCTGAAATCTGGTTCAAATCATACTTATTAGAAATTTTAACTACATTTACATCAATAGTCTTCTCCATCCTTACTCTAAGATATGCACGCGTTTGATATCTTTCCAGAGTGAAGGCATGGTCAAATACATATACATCTTCCTCTTTCCCTCTATATATTGTCTTAAACTGGTATCTACCATCGTCATCCCGCCAAGTCCTGAAGACTACCTCGTCACCCTCTTTTAGATTCATCTTATCCTGTGCCGTAAAAGGTGCGACTCTAAAAAAAGCCTCGTTCACTCCGGACACTTTACCCTTACGCCAAGATTCAGAAACTCCTAAATGAAGCGACATCCAAAGAGTTTGGTTCGTATAAAGTTCTGCAGTAGAATATATCCGCTGACCATACGGTATATAATCCATACCCAATCTAACACGAATTTCTTTTAGCACATTTCCAATGTTATCTAATTCTTCAAATGAAACCGATTTCCTCAAATCCTGAACATACCTTTGAACGCATCTATTAAAATTCTGTCGAATAGTAACTACATTAATTGGATTATTGGGCTCATACTTTTCTATTATTTTCCTCAAAACCGAGGCTTCTTCCTCGTTAAATTCCTTCTCAACTATAATAGTATTTACTGTATTCCATTGCTGAAGAATATTGTTCTTTCGTTCTTTTTTCCTGCGAATTATTTCTACTATCACGGCAAGAACTAAAAGTCCCATTAACATTAATGTTATTAACCATATTAGATTCGACTGGACTGTAAAGAGCATGTAATATTTTTCCTTACCTAAGCGTTAACCATTGAGAAGCGCTAAAAAGAGGACAAAACATCTATAATTATACCTACAAATCGTGTCTCAGTTGCATCACTTTTTCGTCAGTGTAAATAAAATTCAGTCTAATTTCGTAAATATATACTAAATCCTCTAAAGGAGATAAAAAACATGAAAAGGAATTTTTCAGGTGCGTTATTTATTATACTCCAACTGCTCACTTTTTCTATTTATTCTGCCACAATAGAACTGATAAACGGAGACAGAATTTCTGGCGAAATTAAAGAACTCCATGAGAAAACAATAAAAATAAGTTCAGAGATCCTCGGTGAAATAGCTATTCCTTTCGATAAAGTGCGCACTATTAAGTCAGAGGAGGAATATGTAATTACCACCACAGACGGTGTTGAGTATGTAGGTAACATAAACTATAGAAATGGAGAATTCTCTTTGACAAGGAATAGGAATAACTCAAAAATAGATCACTCTAAGATTGAAAAGATAAAGTTTGAAAAAGAAAAGTTACAGAACCCTAAAAAAAATAAGTGGTCGGGAGAAATAAAGGCTCTTGCAAGTTTTCAAAAGGGAACAGTTGACACATCCAGTTTTGAAGGGAACACAAAAATAAACAGAGAAGGTTTGAGAGATAAAATATCTGCTGAAATTTGGGGAAACTACGGAGAAGTAGAGGGAAATGTAAACATTCGCAAATATGGAGGAAACTTAAGATATATGTTTTATCCTATAGAAAAACTCTATGTATATGGAGAAACAGGCGGAGAAAGAGACGAAAGCAGAAAATTAGGACTGAGATACCAAATCGGAGGGGGAACAGGCTACGATTTAATAAAGAAAGAAAAACAAAACTTATCCTTTGAAGGAGCACTACTACTAACTTATGAAGAATATTTGCCCTTTGCCCCCTATGAAAAGGAAAAGGTTAAGCAAAATAGAGTAAGTGACGCAATAAACAGAATAAATAGTTCTGTTAATCTATTATCTCAAAATCCTCAAGCAATAACCGCGTATGGAGGGATCCTCTCAGGTCTGGCAATCTTAATAAATCCACTTAACAATTTTGAGAAGAGTAATGATGACTATGTAAGTGCTAAAATCAGCACAAATTATAGCCAAAAAATTTTGTCATCTACACTTACCAACATACTTTCATTGGATACCAATCTTGAGAGAGTCGAATATTATAGATTCGGCTCAAAGACCTCTTTATCTACTCCACTCCATAAGAATTTAAGTTTAGAAATTTCACTTTCCAATGACTATGACAGCGATTATAAAAAAAGAGGTATTGAAGCTTGGGAACATAGACTTTCTACAGGCATCAAGTATGAATTCAAGTAAAAAGGACTATGCGAATAAAACAGTTTCAGGAACCCTCTAATACCTCCTTGAATCCTTATTCCCTTGTAGGGTCAAATTTCTTACTTGGCACACCGCCTAACTGAATATACTTCTGGTAATACTCCTTAGCCTTATTCAGATCCTTCTTCTTTTTAGCGTAGATATAAGAAAGATTAAAATATACATTCCTTATTTTATTTTCTTCCGGGAAGTCCGCCTCTATTAACTTCTCCCCCAACTCTATCGCCTCATCAACTCTCTTCGCTTTATACAAGGATACAATTAGAGCATTGTATGCGTCTATAAACTTTGGTTCTAACTCAACTGCTCTTTTAAAGCACTCCACCGCTTTTTTCCATCTTCCCTTGTAAATAAGACTCAAACCCATTCCATACCAACCCAAACAAGATTCACTAACATCTACATTAGTGTAAAAGGCTTCCGTAACTAAGTTCATACCAGACTCTTTGAACTTAAAAAAATTTGCTCCTTCTTGATCAGTCCATCGGGATAAGGCTGTGTCAGATATAGTCAAACGAGGAGAAAAGTAGTTAGACTTGAAAGGATTAAAGTATGTCTTGAAGGCGGATATTAACTTCATCTCTTCACACTCAGACGATACAATCAACTCGCCCCGCCAAAGAGTCTTTTCAGCTTCTAAATCTATGATAGTGCCTGCCAATCTAAAAAACATCTCTCCTTCAGGCCCGTATATCCCAGAAGTTAATCTTAAATCTATCAATACATTGTATCCCTTATTGCGGAATTTCTTATATCTATCTAACCTCGCCTCCCGTTCATTCGGGTATTTAGCAGTAGAACCCAAGGGTGGAACTTCTTCAATCTTATTAGGATACCTCCGAGCCAAAGAATCAAGACAAAACTCCCTAAATTTATGTGTCACATTTAACTCACCTACTGTGCTCTGCAACTTCTTCCTAAAGTTTTCATTTTGCACTTCCGAAATCAAAGCCCCCGCAAGTCTTGCAGTGCTGTGAATTATTTGGAGAGTTTGACGGACTGGCGAAACTGCAATAACAAACTCTTCTGGATACAGGTCAATAGAAACCGCTATCTTTTCCGCATTTTCAAGACAATCCTTAACCCTTGTCTCTGCATAGGAAAAACTTTTAAGGAGAATAACATATATAAAAATTAGAAAAATTGCTACATCTACCCTATAATTCAACCTCATCATTAATTCCTTGTGTTTATCTATAAGAACTTTGAATACATAACAAAAATTGGTTAGAGATTCTTTCCATCTTTTTGGAGAATCACTTTCCTCTACTTAAACACTCTCAAAGTATGGAACCTTCATCAGTTCTCCGTCTTTGAGTGCAGATTGATGAGCTACAATTCCAGGCACAGTTAGATTTAACCCCATAGCGATGTCAATGTAAGGTTTTCTCCCCTCAAGTATAGCTCGGATAAATTCCTCCGTAAGGTAACCATGAGAACCGCCATGTCCGCCCGCATTCACATTAGGCGGTAATGGAGGCTTTTTTATGTTAACCTTTGAAACATCTCCTATCCCCTCAAACTTAACCCCGCAAACACTTCCTTTCTGTCCACGAACTCTCCCTACTTCGCCTTCATACCCGGGTGTATCCCAACTCACTGCCATTCAAGCCATTCCACCCTCTTTAGTTCTGAATAAGGCGATCTCCGTTCCAAAAGGGTTCTTATAGACATTATTTTCCTTTTGAAGCATAGGAAGTTTACTTGGCATGCCCATGCAAGAGACTTCAGTAAAATACCCCCCTGTTACACAGATATAGTATGCATTTGAATGGGTAGGATACCACTGAGGTGGTAAACCTATTCTCCATCCTTTGAACGAGTCTATTGGGGGCTCCAAGTAATGATAATACTCACCTTCACAATATATGAGCTCACCCAAAGCTCCGGCTTGGTAAAGTTTTCTCATGGCATAGCAGTCATTTCTATATGTGCTCGTTTCCATAAGCATATATGTAAGCCCGGTAGACTTGACGGTATCATATAGTTCGTAGGCATCATCTAATGAACCATAAACTGCAGGAACAGCGCAGGCGACATGCTTCCCGTGCTTCATAGCAAGGATAGAATGTTTACAATGGCTCGGAGCATCAGTAGCTATGAATACAGCCTCAATCTCTTTGTCTTTCACCAACTCCTCAAGGGATGGATATGTTCTATTACATCTGCATTCGCGGGCAAGTGCTTCACAACGCTCTGGAATCAAATCGCTCACCGCGATAACTTCCACATTTGGATGATTCTGGAAATCGAAAACCGCACCAAATTTACAAACCCCATAACCTATAATACCTACCTTTATCTTGCGATCAGATACTGGCTCCCATTTGGCGTCTGTGTCCGTCAAGCTATAAGTTTCATCAAATCCTTGTATCACCTTTTCTTCATTATTAGAAGAGTAAGCCACCGACATCCCCATACTCATTGTTCCTAATGTGGTAGCTTTAAGCATCTCCCTTCTCGTAAACTTAACCATTGTACCATATCCTCCTACTTAAGATTAGGAAATTAAACAAAGAAATAGAATTTATTAGTATAATAGATACTAAAAAAGAAAATAGCAAATAAATATGAAGGTTATATAATCGGGAGGTTCTTTAGGATAAAGAGCGTTCAGAAGGTCACTACAATCGCTATTTGTAAATTGCTAATAACTAACATGAAAAGCATACTATATTCTGAAATTATTTAACACCAGTTTCTACCGACCTACGCGAACACAAATTTAATCCTATCTACTTCAATTTTAAGAGTAGCAACGCTTTTGGAATGCAATTTTTGCTATAATACTCTCTCTTTTTCTAATGAATATAGTTTTTATAGTATTTAACTTAACTCTGTCAGGAGAGAATTTATGGCACACTACAAGATTGCTTTGATTCCTGGAGATGGTACAGGCTCAGAAGTTTTAAGAGAAGGCGTAAAAGTCCTTAAAGCGGTCGCAGATAAGATTGGTTTTACACTTGAAACCGTGGAATATGACTTCGGAGGAGAGAGATACTTGCGAACCGGAGAAGTGCTCCCAGACTCGGCAATTGAGGAGCTTAAAAAATTCGATGCTATATATCTCGGTGCCATAGGACATCCAGATGTCAAACCTGGCATTCTTGAAAAAGGTATTCTCCTTAGAATCCGCTTCGAACTTGACCAATATATCAATTTAAGACCTGTGAAGCTCTATCCAAATGTTTACACACCCATAAAAGACAAAGGTCCCGAAGATATAGACTTCGTGGTAGTTCGTGAAAATACGGGTGGACTATACACAGGTTGCGGTGGAATCCAAAAGAAGGGGACTCCCCATGAGGTGGCTATCCAAGAGATGGTATATACTCGATTTGAAGTTGACAGGTGTCTCAAGTATGCATTTGAACTCGCTCGGAAGAGAAATAAGCAAAAGAAATTAACTCTTGTTGGCAAAACTAATGTGCTTACTTTCGTTTTTGACCTATGGGAAAGAGCCTTCCATGAGATGGGTGAAAAGTATTATCCTGATATACAGCGAGATTACGCCCATGTGGATGCTACTACCATGTGGATGGTAAAAAATCCAGAGTGGTTCGATGTTATAGTTACGGACAATATGTTTGGAGATATCATCACTGACTTAGGAGCGATGATACAAGGCGGTATGGGAGTAGCTGCAGGTGGAAATATAAACCCAGAGGGAGTATCTATGTTTGAACCGATTGGCGGTAGTGCTCCCAAATACACTGGAATGAACATAATCAATCCTCTCGCTTGCATACTCGCAGGACAGATGTTGTTAGACCATATAGGTGAGAGTAAAGGAGCCGAAATTCTTGAACAGGCGGTGATAAAATTCTTCGAATCCAAAGCACTCCCCGGCTTATCCGCTAAAGAAATCCAGGAATCCGGCTGGTCTACCACTAAAATCGGTGACGCTATCGCCAACTATGTAGCAACAATGTAAAATAGAGTTGTTCCCTGAATGCAAAATTCTAATTCAAACTATCAATAATAGCAGGTGAGAACAACTCACCTGCTATTAAAATGATGGGCAAATATGTCCCCTTCTCTCACTACGAACAAAAAAGCAATCATAGCGTTGGCGCTTGCAATAGGAGGTTGGTCGCTCTCTCCTATCTTCATACGATATCTAAGGGAGGCGTACGACCCTTACACGCAGTCTGGAGTCAGATATATCGGATCAATACTTTTTCTTATCCCCTATTCCTATATTGTCTATAGGAAAGAGTTACTAAAAGCGTTTCTTTCTCCTATTCCCACTTTTCTATTGTCTCTTATTAATGTTTTTATGCAATCTCTATGGACTATAGGAATTTACTACTCTACAGCAAGTTTAGGACAGATCTTGGTAAAAATCCAAATACCAATAGTTTCTATTCTATCTTTTATAGTATTTCAGGAAGAGCGAAATATTATAAAGAGTTGGCGATTTATTGTGGGTTCGCTCCTCGCACTGGCTGGCTCAATACTTCTTGTTTACGAACCATCTATAGTCTCTGTACTTCCCAAGATATACCTTGCTACTATATGTCTTTTCTTGTCCGCTCTACTCTGGGGAGTTTACAGCGTGTATGGTAAACATACGGTAGCAAATGAGCTTCATCCCGTCCCAATGTTTGCTGTTATCTCCATCTACACTACTATAGGACTATTTGTGCTGGGATTCCTTATAGGAGAACCTCAAAAACTCATACAGGCACCTACAGAAACTCATACTATAGCGGTTTTCTCGGGTATCATTCCTATTGCCATAGCTCACTCCGCATTCCACTACGCACAAAAATACTTAGGCTCTGCTTTTACTAACACTATGTTGACTCTCACACCCCTTACTACTCATGGTTTGGCACTAATCATTTGGAGGGATGAAGCCCTAACCCTTATCCAATGGACAGGAACTATAATTCTATTAACTGGCTGTATGTTAGTGGTGTGGGCAAGGTCAAACAATAGTATTAACTCACATTGAGAAAACTCAAAGAGCATCAGTGCTTTGAAACTCACTCTTTTCTTAACTGTAGTATGAGTTCCTTAGATATCGTCTTCCTATAGTTATCAATGTATAGTCCTATCTTTTCAAAAGGAATGCTCTCAAAATTTATATTGAGAGAGGACAACAAATCTTGATTCACATCAAATATTCCCTCGGTTAACTTAGGAAACAATCTAACATCATCCGTTTCCAAATTATTTTCATTTACGAACACAGAGGGAGCCCTGAGCAACATTCGCTTGCATCTCCAGAATATGTTATTTCTGGCTATGTTCTTATTTATATTCTCGTTTAGTTCTTTAATTTCAGGATACCTGCTACTATATAAGTTCATATCAATCTCTTGTTTATCTAATATACTCTTAACAAAATCATCCCAATACTGTTTAGCCCAAGGGGTGCAACTTATACCAACTGAACACTCAGCAAATATGTTATTTTCAATAAGATTATCTTTCCCACCATGTATCTGAACCGCACCAAAAAATCCATCGTAAGCACAGGCTTTGTAGAAAACATTTCCATATATGTGGACACCAGAAATACTATCATCAAGCCTAATCGCACCCTGCATTTTTAACCCCTCTTTATCCCAATTACCAATATGATGCCAAAAGTTGTGTCGAATTACTAATCCACGATAAGTTGGATTACCCCAAGTATCAAGTGCACCTTGGTCGTCGGATTCTTTTAGCACATTACATATCTCATTGTACTCGATTGTAATGTCATTCCCATCTACACGGAACGCACTACTTGGATTATTCCTTATGAGATTATGTGAAATTGTATGTCCCACGCCGTAAGCATACACCGCCGGGTTGTATGTCTTATCTACACGAGCCAAGTCAGAAAAGTAGCAATTATCTACTATAAACCCACTCTTTTCAAGGATTTTACGGTCGCCACCCCTTAGTGAAACTCCACCTTTACCCAAGTAGGTAAAATCACACGATTGAACAGTATGCCCATATCCTCCATCGATTGTAATACCATAACCTCCCGATTTTGAAAATGAGCATCCCAAAACTTTAATATCCTTACCCCCGAATATTTGAAGGATATTGCCCGCAAAAAGGGAAAAGTCTATATTCTCTATATAAACATGTTTTGCATTGTCGAAAATAAAAACTGGCTTCTCAGAAATGGAGAATTCTATAGTGGCGTTTTCTATAGATTCAGGGGGATAAAAATACAAAAGCGAATTTTCTCTATCGAGATACCATTCACCAGGAGAATCAAGTTCACAAAGTAAGTTTAGAGCATAGAATCTCGCCCCTTCACGATAGCCATAAGCAGAACTGGAGTCTTTAAGCTTCACTTTTCCCTCCTCAGGGATAACAGACTCCACTAATTCATAGGAATCTGCCCAATCAAAATGCCAATACCCGTGGAGCAGAATATTGGGCTCTTTTGCCCAATTAATTAGCGAGCAACCCTGTATTTTCAACACCACATTTTTCATCACCTTATAATGAGGTGTTTCACTAACAACCTCCCCCTCTACTCCTGCTACATTTATAAAGCCATTATTGGGATATCTTGCTAAAATCATAGGCGTGCCATTAAAAAAGAGTTCAGGATACGGGAATGTTCTATAATTATCATAACTTCTATCAGAATCTCTAACCCGCTGAGAACCAAACCCAGCAAGCTCTAAAGGAGGTAGAGGGGAAACTCCATATTCTTTCAAATCTGCAACATATATTTTGTCCAAAACTGCCTTGTTTATTCTCTCATTACCAGAAGTATCAGAGAATTTTTTGAAGTTTTTTATTTCTATCCCCCCAATTATCTTCGCTCTAAAATCATCCTTGGATCTTATTATTACCGGTCTATTTTCTTCTCCACTGTGGGTTCTCTTAAAAATCAATGTCTCAGAAATTTTGTATGTCCCCTCTGTAAGCACTATCTCTATGCCTCCATCAGGCAAAGCACCTTTATTATTCAATTCTTCAATTTCAGCCAAAGCCTTTACTAACTCAGAAAAGGAAGACACTATCAAACTTCTGCTTATTTTATCTTTGTTTTTACTTATCTCTGTGATCAAACCCTCAGATGCAAACACTATTTTTGCCAAAATAAGAAAACCAACTAATACACTGAAATTACTCACTGAGATTGTTTTCATTTTCTTCACCCTTATTTTTTAGAGTCATGAAAACATGGAAAACTATAAAATTAATTCGAAATAACTAAAGATAGTTCCAAGTTTCCTAATACACTACACCACTAACTTAGAAGTAAATAATCTCTATGTTTTTATAGAATTATGTATTAATTTATTCTGGGTAAAAGGATAGAATATAAGCACACAAGAGACTAATAAGAAGTGGCTTCTATAAGTCTGCACATAAAGAGAATTTTTGAAAATTTGGGGGTATAAACATCAAAAAATGCTTAAGATATTTTGTTTTCACTTAATATACTTGAAAATATAATTTTAAGACATACCTCCTTATAATCTACATCTTCTACTACAAAGTATAAAATCTTATCTGATGTTAAATCTGATTTTCTGTTGAGAAAAAACATGTTATATTTTCCTCTTCAGAAACATTCAGAACCAATCGGAATCAAACTCTGAATCTTCTGAAAAAAGAGGCAACACAACCGCAGAAGGGTATTCTATGGAGTGATAAATATTATTTTTTGCCTTCACAGTTGTGGTGTGTCGCCTAAAAGGTTCACCTGTATTTGGGTTTGGCTCGTACCGAGGATTACTCGCTGAAATTATCGTAAGTCTAATCCTGTGCCCAGGGGGTAATACTAAAGCGGTATCCCATAGGTCAATCTCATATTCATATATCTTCCCTGGTTCAATAAAATCCTCTTTACAAACAGTATTGCGATAGCGTGCCTTCACCATACCCTCATTCATAAGCATAGATCTACCGTCAGGATATACATCACAAAACCTTGCCCCAAAATCAGTATCTTTTGCGTCTGTGGAGGCAAATAACCGAACTTTTATTGCTCCAAACAAAATCATCTCTTTCTTCAGCGGAGGAGATGTAAATACAAGTAAATCCTCTCTCTTTTCCAATTCTCTTTGGTCATAAGGTCCGGAAGGTGGCACGAGATTATTCCCGCCAAGTGAAGGCGTCGGATTTTCTGGGTCATATACATAAGTCGAATATGGACTATCAGTAGGGTTAGGCAGGTCAATGGACAATATCCCTCCACCCCTTAGGTATAAAGAAACCAACTTGCTATTTCTTGGGTAAGTATCGAAAAACTTCCATTTGTTGCCTAAATTTCCAGGAGCATTAGAGTCAGCCATGAGGAACAAAGCCACAGATGGTTTCTCATATAAAGTATTGTTCTCACCTTTGAGCCAATAGTCAAACCATTCTTTGAAACTTCCAAATTTCTCATCTAAATTTAGTCTCTCTCTGTCTTCAAAATTTAATTCTCCTGGGGGGGCGCCATGTGCCAAGGGATGCATTATAAGTTTACACTTTCCATTGGCAGGGGAATTTGGATTAGAGTTTACTGCTTCAAAATATCTAATCGAACTTTTTTGAAAAATATCAAACCATCCTCCCACAATATACACAGGCGTCTTAACCAGATTTGCCCTGCTGAAAGCATTTCTCCCTTCCCAATACTCGTCATAAGTAGGGTGTTGTATAATCTCTGGCAGTGTTTCTTTGGCAGGTCCCCATTCTTCAATAGTATTCTTCCTATAACATCCATTCTCAAATATCGCATCATAAAAGTTATCGCTACCCGCAACAAGTAAAGCACACTTAACCCCATCTATGCCTGAAGAGAGTAAAAGTTTTCCTGCTATGGCTGACGCAGAAAAACCCATAATTCCTATGTTCCCATTACACCAAGGTTGTTTCTTAAGCCATTCGACCGTATCTATGCCGTCCCGCATTCCTGGGCCACCCCATCCATCACTCTTGAAAACCTCCCATTTACCTTCCGAACCTACAGTGCCTCGTAAATTTTGCACAAGCACAGCATAACCAGCGTCTACAAACTGCTTATGCATCTTAACAACCTCTTTCCTATTATAGGGAGTTCGTTCCAATAGCACAGGAAAACTTCTGAACTTGTCCGGAAGCCATAATACCGCCTTCAACTTTGCTCCATCACTCATTGGCACTTCAATCTCCTCTATTTGAGAGAGGAGATTACAGCAAGGAAACACAATAAGAGTTAATACAACTATTAATAGATATCCTCTTACTTTCATTTATTTATCCTTTTGCCGGTTTACATATTCTATAAGTTCATTCCTTGATAATTTCATACCTGAGTTTTTAAAACCCTCTGGTAAAGGATATATTTTTCTCGGAATCCTAATACCAGAAAGGCGAGTTCTGAGGTAACTAATCAACCTCTCCTCTGTGCTATTATTGACAAATTCCACATAAGCTATGGGAATCATTCCATATTCATCATCAGGTTGAGGTATAACTATTGCCTTATTCACAATACCACTTTCTAATATACAAGTCTCTATCTCTTCTGGAAATATATTTTCTCCACCACATACAAACATGCTGTCTTTTCTTCCTGATATGCATAGATATCCATCGTCAGTCCATTTCCCGACATCACCAGTTTCAAACCATCCATCTTTATCAAAAGGGGTCTTTAATTGCCCCTCATCAAGATAACCAATAAACCGAGTAGGACCCCTAACACTAATCTCTCCTTCGGCTCCCAATTTCACGGTATCTGGAATAAGAGGCTTCCCCGAAGTAAAAAGATGCTCTAATGTATCATTTTCCACTGTTGTAGTAATCTGTGATGCCATCTCTGTCATTCCGTAGGTAGTATAGAGATGCCAACCCAAATTGTAAGATTTTTTTACTATGGCTTGTGGTATAGGACCCCCACCAAGCAATATTGCTTTAAGCTTTCTAAATCTATCGTAAATCTTTGGTGAATTTGATTTTAAGATCCTCCACAAAAGAGTGCTCACCAAAGAGACATGAGTAATATCTTCAGGGAGCCAATCAGAGCACAAATCTAAACCATAATGAGACAAGAAAACTCTTGAGCCACTCTCTATAGCACGAAATATTATCGACAATCCTGAAACATGAAACACTGGAAGGGATAAAAACCAAGTATCAGAACCCTGGAATTTGATGTTTCTATTGCTGAACCGAGCATTGGTAAATAGGTTATCAAGTGTGAGCACTACATTTTTGGGCTTCCCTCCACTACCAGAAGTAGAGATTATGATCCAAGGTTCATCTGGAAGTGAAAGGTTCGACTCTTTAGTTTCTACCTCTCCTATCCATAGTGAATCTAAATCTGGCGAGTCAGGGCCATTGAAATTAGATGAAAAATAATGATTTTTTCTCTGGAAAATGCTCTTTAGTTCTTCGACATGATTTATCTTATCAGGGAAGAATAAGATGTGATTGCATCTTATGGATTGGACCCTTTCTTTTATCTTTAAGGGTGGCTCCTTTGGAGATAGAATGAGAACTTTCGCATTGAGCTTTAATAATGATAACAATAAGCAAATAAAATCTACCAAACATAGCCCATTAACAGGAGCGACAATCCCTACTATTTTTCCCTCAAAAGATGAGAGCTTTTTGGATAACCGGTGAATAGACATTAGTAACTCAGAATAAGGAACGAACCCGCGCTCAGTTCTTATGAACTCACTATTTTTATTAAATTGGAAAAGGCTTTCTATATCCTCGAATTTCATATAATTAATCCGATGGGGCTCTTACCACTGCACAACTATAGTAACATTCTTCTCTTCGGGTGTAGCAGTGTATTCGAAGGTAAGGCTCCTAAGCGGGTTGTATGGAATAGGCTTACCATTAGCTGCAATCTGCCTCGCAACAATACTTCTCGGAACAAATACTACGGTGGGCGTGTTAATAAAACCTTCAGTTTCGTATGTCAGTCTGAATAAGGTTCCTCGTGTATACCAAATTGGGTTTCTACCTGCTATCCTTTGAGGATATACTTGGACAAGTTTGCTTAGGATAGGCTTAGTATTGCCATCTTTATCCAATATTCCAAATGGATTGTCTGTATCTTTATCGTAGGAAGAATATACCCACCCCAACTGATGCTTCATCATTAGGTTCCACCAATCGTCGAGATACTGCATAGCATCCTGCATGTCAAGGTTAACACCGAAATCAGTCACAAGCATTGGGATTCCCCACCTCATTGCCTCTCTCACTCGCTGAGTTATAGTGGAGTTCATAATCCACTGATTTGTTCTCCCATAACCGGATGAACCTCGTTCATAGATTGGGTCTAAATATCTCACAGCATAGACCGCTCTACCTTTGGGTTCAAACTTTAATCCCGAAGGCATTACTACACTTGCTATTAACATTGGTTGAAAATACATTGGAATGTGAAAGCCATTGTCTTGTTTCATCTTATCTATTTTTTGATAAAACTCTGAAAGGAAAGTCTGTTCAAAACCAGGTCCGATATGTGGCCATGGCTCATCGAAAACCTCTATCCCTATGACATTCGGTTGTGTTTGAACTTTAGAAATCACATATTTCAACATTTCTATATAACTATTCTTAAGAAAATCACTTCTCCAAAAGTCGTCAAAACAAGCCATTACCGCCTGTGAAAAATAATTTTTATATGCGGGTGTAACAGGACTATAAGGTATATCTCTCTCTTTCAATGCCCAGTCAGGAAAACCACTCCCACCAAATTTTCTGCTTATTAAATCTTGGTGCACGCAGACTAATACATCTATACCTAACTCGTTAAGCCACTGAAACCTTTTTAGTGTCTCCTCCATATATCCATCATTATAAATTCCCGAGGTCGGTTCGATTGCCTCCCAAAATATATAATATCGCACAAGGTTAAATCCCCACTCTTTTAACTTTGCAAAGTCTTCTCTTGTATGCCAAGGAAGAAAATTATCTGCATGGCGAGCGGAATAAGAAACTGTAATTCCATGATAAACGACAATCCTACCCTCTTTGTCAAATATATAAGGTGGCTTAGGGGCGTTCTTAAGTTCAGTTTCAAAATCAGGCTGTGCATAAGCACCCACAATAAAGGCACCCAAATAAAATAAGAGACAAAAACTCCTTAACTTCATTTTTCATTTATCCCTGGTTTTTGGTTTTAATTCTAAACAATTTTCACACTTTACAACAACATATTATTTATTATATAATGTAAAATAAGTCCTGTGGGGCCGTAGCTCAGTTGGGAGAGCGCATGACTGGCAGTCATGAGGTCGGGAGTTCGATCCTCCTCGGCTCCACCATTTATTTTTCTACTCCGTTCGCTACAATCTCGTTCTCTCCTTTCCATAACAATTGTATATTCCTAATATATATAAGCAAAGTTGTTGCTAAACCAATAGCATATAGATACTCTGCTTGCTGGTAATAGGAGACCATCTGCAATAATGATGCAGATATGCTAAGATACCAAAAAATTGGTGGAATTACACTTTTTTGTCTCAGCTCAGTAACAAGCCATTGTATAAGAAATCTTAAAGCAAATAGAAATTGACCAATGAGACCCAGGAGTATCCAGAATGTGTGAATAACCGCCTCTTTTCTTTCCATTCCACGAATATGAAATACCTTAAAATACCAAACATAAGCCACTACGCCACACGCAATGGTAAACCCAATTATGATTAATGCGTGACCTAAATAATACCTCAAGGGGGTAAGTTTTCCATTCCTTCTCCAAATGTGAATCAGATTTCTAATGTATACCAAGAGATTAAACCCATAGCTAACCACCCCTACAGGAGAAAGTATGTAAGTCCCATAAGCAAGTAAAAGTAATGAGCCCATAACGCTCATATACCAAAAAATTATAGGAATTACACTCCTTCCTAATTTTTCAGACCAAAACCACTGGACATAGAAACGACCAAAAAATATAACTGCACCCGTGACCCCCGCAATTTGCCAAAATTTTTCCCAATCAATAAAATAAGTCATAAATTGTGATTCTCAAATTTAATCATTTTCTTGGTAGTCTAAAAAGGTATTAGAAAAGTTTATTGAGGGAGAATTCTAATCCCCAAAACTTCCCTTTATTCTACTTTTTGAATGCAATGAAAATAAAAATGCTTTTCTCCCACCTGCACCTTTTTATCTCAAAAATACCACACCAGCTTACGAAGTATGAACTCCTAATTGCTTAACTCTTCACAAAAAGTAATGCATTATTATCTTCCCTATCCGATATTAATTTTACTCCCCAGTCTTTTAGTTTTTGAAGCTTCTACCCCTACTCTCGTAAAAATACAGGGCAAACGCATTTTTATTTTCTCTACCAAAATACTTCTACTCAGAAAAGTTCTGATGACTGTCCTACCCAAGTTACACTATACATCTTAAAACCCAAAAGTCTCCTCTTCTCGGAAGTAACTATCATAGAAATACATTAACCACAGTCAAAATGGTTTTACTCTCTTTATTACAATATGTATAAATCAACATCGGAGTAGGTGCGATGGAAAAACACCGCTTCTCGCAGGGTTCCGAGTTTTTTCATTCCTAATCTCTCAAAAAAGGTTGAAAGTTTTGTATCTCCCCTCACAACAGGAAAGAGGTATTTCCCTGCAGGTTTTAGATTTTTCACAAAAGAAATAATCTCCTGAAAACTTTTTTCCACTGATTTGGATTGATAGTCTTCAGGATTGTTGAAGTACACCCATATATAGGTAAGGTTTGGCACTTTTTCTGGTCTAACTCTAATGAGCCCTCGGGGATTGTTTCTTCTGTCAACAATTACATACTCCTCGTAGCCTCTTTGCGCATTAAGAATTTCCTGCTCTTTCTCAAACATTGAGGTGGTGAAAACAGTACTCTCAAAAAAGGAATAATATGTTGCGGTATTCCAGTTCTCCCAGCGTGCAAGAAAAGCTTCGTCTTGAGGTTTCACCGACCTTATGAAAAATCTTTCCGTTAAAAAACCTCGGAACATGTGCTTTAAAATCGAGAACTTGGAGATTTTTGTATTTTGATTTCCTGAGAGAGGCTTCCCAACTAATGAAAAATCTATTTCTCCAACTTCCTGAAATTTAGTTATCATCGACTCTATCCAATCCCTTTGAAGATCACACCAATTCTTATCTGGTCGATTAAATTTCCTCGTGAATTCATAATGTATTACTGGATTACCTCCACCGCATAGGTGCTTTGCCCAACAATCAACACATTGAGGTATTATGTCCACGCCTCGATTTAACAGAGATAAATTCTCTTTATTCGAATATTCCGGCTCTTCTATACTTCCAATTTTTCCTAATTTGCGTAAGTAGTATAGGTATCCCCCATATATCTCCCCCGAAGAAGAAATAAACCACTCATGAATTCCTGCAGGATCAGAGATTTTCTTGGGGATTCCTTTCTGGACTCTGTTAAACATATCCGCAAATGGGTTTATAACCAGTTGTTTCCCCTTCTTCAAAATATGAATGTAGTAATCGGCAATTTGATTAATTTGTGCAAAAATATCCTCTACTTTTACTTCCTTATTTAACCCATACAGAGACTCGAAGTGGATTTCAAACTCGAAAATCTCATTTTCCACTAACCTTTTCACTATCGGCAAAAGGTCTAATTGAGAAGGATAAATTTCTATCTTTTTTATCTTATTAGGTTCTGGAGTATTATCAGACAAATGAACAAATACTCTGTCTGAAGTCGATATTCTCCACTTTTCTGCAAGCTCATACGGTAAGGGAAATACATAACCAACTAAAATATGTTTTTTATCAGATGTGGGGAAGTATTTACTCACAGATTCTATTATTTCACCACAGTCATTCAAAGAGGAATAACATGCCGAGAACATCAACTCGATGTTGGATTCTTCCCTTCGAATAAGAGGTAAAGCTTTTAAAAGCCCCCTCGAAAAGAATATTCCACGAGACTCTCCACTTACAAGCGTATCATCGATGTAGAATACAATCTTGCGAAGTGTAGGAATCGTAGTGATTTCCTTCACCCAAGATTCTAATTTTTCCCGTTTCAAAATTAATCCTGAGACTCGTAAAAATTCAAGTTCCCCCCAAACTTCCCTTATTTCTACTTCCGAATATTTATATTTATTGGATAATGCATTTATAACCTTCGTAAGAGGAACTTCAGGATAATAATCGATTATTTGATATGTGATTTCGTCACACTCAAAACAGAATGTATTTTGTGGGTCGACTACGAAAAATTTACTATCTCTTGTGAATTTATGTAATTTAGGACAGCCCATACTTCAATATGTTCCAAGCGTTCCTTTTTTCCTGCTCCAATTTTCCATTACCTTAAATAAAGTAATCCCGATAAAAGTCCATACCACACAATTCGCAACGAGCCAGAAAAAACTTGGATGTAAAAAAACAGAAACGAATTCACCACTCGCATTCATCTGTCCCTTAACAAGAACATATTTTAGACAGATAGAAGCATCCGTAATAGGGAGTATATGCACAAGTAGAGAAACGATCCAACCTTGGTTAAGCAGTTCCTCACGAGCAAACAGGGCAAGACCGAAAAGTACCATCCTAACTACAATGATTAATTGCCCTACTTGCTTAAACACGAGCACAAGCCCACCTATCATAAACCCGAAACCTATGAGATTTATAAAAGAAAGCGTCAGCAGTGTCACCACGGGAACAGGGTCGAAGTGCAATCTACCCCCTACACTAATTACGACCATATAAACTAATATAGCGGAGTAGAAGATAGTAGATATTGAGGCGACTACACTTCTTGCAAGAAAATTGGTCACCAACCCATAAGGGCTCATGCAAAGCTGTTCTAAAACACCTGTCTGTGCCATTTCTTGTATCCCTTGAGTAAACATCCCGATAACACCGAACGCAAAAAGCCCTATGATAAATCCTAATATATAGTTAGTCGCCCTGGTTGGGTCATCGAGTTGATTTAAGCCTTTCTCAATTGCAGGCTGAGAATAGAAAAAGCCGGCTATTAGAATCATAAACATGCCATAGCCTATTACAAGCCCTGTTAATGTCCTAAACCAGTATCTGCGCGTTATTATCCAAGCCCTTACTATTTCAGCCTTCATTATTAGCAAGAAACCTCTCATTTCATCAAACCCTCATTAGCTACATTACCCCCATTCTCTTGATTAGCTAAGTCTTGAATAGGTTTTTCTCCTGTCAATTGTAGAAATACATACTCAAGGTTAACCTGCTTTTGAGTAATCGAGCGGATTTGTAAGTTGTGGCTTCTACATTTCTCAATAAAGGAATAAAAAGACTCTGATCTATCCTCGTATGATTCCGGAAACTGCAACACAAGAACAGGTCCTTCATAGGATTGCTCAATTTCCAACAGCCTTATAGAAGCAGGCAAAAGATCAAAAAAACTACTATCTGGGGTTCTATCTACTCTCACTTCAAATATCTGCTTGGAAAAAAGTTCTAATAACTCAGCGGTAGGCTTACAAGCAATCAGCTTACCTTTATTGATGATTCCTATTCTATCACACAATTCTTGGGCAACATTCATATCGTGGGTAGTAACTAAAACCGACCTATTATGCTCCTTTGTCAACTCCAAAATCTTATCTTTTATAGAGCGACTACTTTGAACATCAAGACCTGTAGTAGGTTCATCCAATAACAGGATTTTCGGATCGGCAATAAGAGCTATGCATATGGCTAATTTTTGTTTTTGACCTCTTGAGAGCCTCCTCACTTCAACATCTTTTTTTTCCGACAAGCCTATGAAATCAAGTAGTTGATTAGCCCTCTCTTTTAGAACTTTCCCTCTAACATTTCGGAGGTTGCCATAGTAATATAGATTTTCAAGTGGAGTTAGTGGCCACATACTTGTTCTTGTGCCTTCTAAGACTACTCCTATTCTTGAAAGAATCTCCTTTCTATGTTTAACCACATTCATCCCATCTACATACACTTCCCCTCTATCGGGGAGCACGAGTCCAGAAATCATTTTCACGGTGGTTGTCTTTCCTGCCCCGTTAGGTCCAAGAAGACCCATTATCTCGCCGGGCCTTATACCAAAAGTTATGTGATCAGCAGCACATGCCTCCTTTCTCTTAACAAACCTTCTCCTTCCTGTCTCTTCATCTATTGAAAAAAAATGATAAGTTCGAAAAGTCTTACATACATCTCTCAGATATACCGTATGTTCTTGGGGTATTTTATACAGATTTTCCATGTATGTCTACTCTTTTCTTATTCTCCACGGTGAAAGTTGACTCTCTAATTCTGATATTGCTCCTTCAATGTCTCCATTATCTTCCAATTTTTCTAAATAATCGAGATAATTTGTCGACATATTACGCCAAAAGTGTATCATCACGACTAATCCCAAATCATTAGTGATATAGAACAGAGTTCCTAAGATAATAGAAAATACAAAAAACTCCACATTTTGTATCAGTGAAGAGTTAAAAATATGCTTATGTACCAGTAAAAAACCAATCGCAACTATAAGTATAGCAATCGAATGAGACCTAAAATAATTTGCAAAGATTGTTTGAAAGAACCCACGGTATATAATCTCTTCAATAACCGCTCCTGAAAATGTTCTACTCAATATTAACGGAGAAAGGAAACAAAATCGAACCATTTTCGGTAAAGAGAAGAAGTATCCCGCCATTTGCAACCTACCAGAGGTAAATATGAGTCCACAAGTATACAAAATGTGCGCCACCAAAATTCCGATTAACCAGGTGGGCACAAACATCAAATTCCGTGGGAAAATTGTATGAGTCAGCAAGTAGAAAATGGATACTAACAAAATTATAAATTGACTAAATCCTAAAAACTTAGACAACCATTTGAACTTTAATAAATTTCCCCCAAGGTCCAATATTATATAGCCCACAAACAGTGCAATAGCATATTCCCATCTCACAAATTAGACTCCGAACGGTTAATGGATTCTATCATTCTCCTTAATTCAAACTCTTGGATACTTTTTTTATGCTTATCCCGCCAATCGTTAAACTCCCTGTCGAGCAGTCCGTAAACGAAAACATCATAAAACTTTCCGTCTCTGAGTATATGGTCTTTAAGAACAACCTCCCTTACCGCTCCGACAAATTCAAAGAATTTCCAGGAGAGTTCATTAAAGGCATATATAACCGCGCCCACCCTGTGCATGTTCAACTCATCAAATGCGTACTCAAGAGCCCTAAAGACCCCTATTCCAGTGGTAACCTGTCCCCTATATGGCTTGGAGATGTAAACATCTATATTGCATGAACGATTTCTCCAACTAATATTTTGAAGTGAGACCATTCCTATAGGTCCCTCAGGTCCATCTATCAACAAATACAATCCAGTTGGGAGAACAGAACCTGCAGATTTTCCTAAATAACTCACAATTTGCTCTCTGATTATACTTGGAGAGCGAGCAGGATCTCCGTAGAGAAAGTAGTTAAAATCCTCATCTTCCATCCAACAAACAAGCTTGTCAAGGTCTTCTCGATCCGCCCTACGAAGATATGTATTTTTTGCTTTCTGCATCATCTATTCCAAAGTCTTGGTAATACTTGACCTAAATACGGTCATTATACTTCGCCCATGTCTGTAAATTATGCCACTTGCCTTTTGTGTAAAGAACCTCTCTAAGTTCCCCTTCAAACTTATAACTCCGACTGCTGAGAAATTCCATAAGGGAAGTTTCCGAATCTAAACAAAGTGACAAAACCTTTTTTAAATGCATCCTCCGGAACGCTTTCTCCTCTATAAAATCTAAAGCTTCACTAACAATTGGCAAGCTTGATTTAAAAATCCCATCATCAAAAAGAATTATAACTTCTCCAAATAATACCTCTTGATTAATACCCTTTAGCCCAACAAGTCCTATCTTATTACTATCCTTATCTTCTACCACATAGAACGAATTGACTACATCCTTATTCTGAAGCAACTCCTCCAATTCACTGAGTGTGGGATAAACAGGCTCTCTCTTCTGGTCTAATAAAGAACCGTAAACTTTGTCTCCGTTATAAAACTTATATAAACAATCTACATCCTTGTATTCAACTGTCCTAATTACGGAGTATTCCTTTACTATCATAGAGAAATACTAAGAGGCGATTAAGTCAAGAAATAACAAAGGTAACTATGAATTAAAAACCTATTTCGTTCTTCTTCTCATATCTGAAATCTTGCCAAGCACGCCAAACAGCATTCAGAAAGTTTGTGAAAGCATCTGCCTTTCTCAAAGTTACTTTCTTTATGTGTTTCATCTCTCGCCTCCATTTAATAGTTTAATTTCACAACTATACGATATATCTTACTCAATTAGAAGAACCACCACCCGAACCACCTCCTCCACCGCCAGTTACAGGTGGAGTTTCAGGATCTTTATTTCTAAATATGGGTATTAATATTTTAATTAAATCTTGTATAAATTTCAGAATACTATCCACTGTAAAAGGAAATTCATTACCTCTTTCCGGTTTAGTTATATCTTTGATATGAAGATTTTTATACTTAGAATTTTTCATTCTTGTATACACCGTCGGTGGTAGTTTGTTGATCTGTCTGCTTTGTCGCGAGGAAATTCCTCACAGCCTCTAAAATTTGATATATTATCGTTAGAACTACATCAACTGTCACTCCTTGAAGAGGATAAGAAATATTTACACTATAATTCTTAATATGCTTCATTTTTTTATATCCTAAGGCATTATCACAAAAAACTTTATTATGCTTCAAATAAAGGTTAAGTCGTAGTAGTTTCTGAACCCGGCTCTTGAGGTTTCTTTATCTCCGCAAGTGGTAAGAAGAAGTTAACTAACACATTTAGTAGGAAACAAAGAAAAGCCTGATAATCACTTTGAGGATTAGCACAAAAATTTGTAGATTGTTGAGCTAAGACGGGTTTAAATGTAATCTTCTTTATTCTCATAACACTCTCCCTATCACATTAAGTTGTAGAAGTTTGTTCTTTTGCTGTAAGTGCTTGCGCAATAACAGATAAGATATTCGCAATCAAAGTTAATATTTGTCCCCAAGTTAATCCCGTGGTTTCAACTTGTGCTACTTTTGGTTTAGTAATTTTTTGAATGTGTTTCATCCTCTATTCCTCCTAAAAGCTTTTTGATAACTTAATTATATTAATTATCACAATAATGTGTAATGTATGTTACACCAAATATGTTATCCATAATATTTTAATACTTAGTATGTTGAAAAAGTTTTTCTATTATCAATCATTATCTATTAAAAATGGCTGTGTCCAAGCTTGTTCTTCGCCCTCCCCCCAAAATTCAAATCTAATATACGGAAATCCCAAGTCCTCTTCTAATTCGTAAACAATATCTTTACCTTTAACTTCAAAAATTCGCCTACCATACATAGAAATCACAGCACATTTAGTAGCATTTCGTGTAGATATATGAAAAGTCCTATCTTTTACCTCTATTTTCTGTATCTCTACCCCCGTGCTTGCGTAGAATCGTCCATTCTTAAGGGCATCCAGAATACATTCAAGCGAGAGTTTTTCCACCTGAGCAACATTCCAAGCCACACAAAAAGTTTCCTCCCAGTGGGCGTCATCATTAGCAAAGCCCCATACGATCCTTCCCTTAGAGAGGAGTAGGTCCCATCTATCTGTAGCGTTGGGATTTCCGGGAAGTCTACGAACTATACCATTATAAATCTCTATCCCAGTATAGTTCTGGAGAGCTTCTAACAAAGCCTGAGGACAATGATTAAAATTCTCTTCCCAATTAGGGTGATTTATTATAGCAAATCCCCCATCTTCTACTATTTCATTAATTACTTTTTGTCTATCGGGATAGTGAAAAACATTATTAGTCGCATTAACATGAAGTATGTGAGGCCCTTCTAATGTTACCTCACTCCCTTTAATTAAAATCATGCCCCTTGAATCCATTCCATTTGGCTCATACACCATATCGTGTTCGCTAATCATCAAAAAATCATATCCATTTGATGCATATTTGTTAACTATTTCTTGAGGGGTATAAAGCCCATCGCTGATACTTGTATGTGAGTGAAGATTTCCTTTTGCCCAAATATAACTTTTAGAGTTGAAATATGGTGAAACTACTCTCATCTTTATTGCCTTTCAGTAAAAGATTTTTCCCACAGTGAGATAAATTCTTCATCTGTTGCTATTTTTAACTTTTCCGGTCTATACAACCGCTTAACAACTGGGTCAGCCACTCGTGTTATCTCATTTGTTTCAGGAATGTAGGTTAACTGCCTTATTATTGTGCCTTCATCATCACACTCATAATAAGTCCATGCATAACCTTTCTCCGGAACAAACTGAGATACCTTAAAGTATTTCATATTTCCACTCGCCTCGAAGATTTTATATAATGAGCATTGTACTCTGTAAGCATTTATATTTTACAATACTATCTGGATTATAGTAAAAGGGAACCAATAACTGTATGTACAAACATTTTCTTCTTAGTATCCTAATTATCCTCTTATTAAGCGTAGTGGGGATAAACGCTTTTTCATTGGATGCCCAAGTAGAAGAAATATACTTCAAAATAGTGAAAGGGTTCTCCCCTGAAACCGATCCCAATACACTCGATGCAGATGGAAATAGTATCCCGGATAGAGCACACGCGAGACTACTCGACAGGGTCTTGAGAGATGAGAATGTGCCAAATCATGAGATATTACTATCTATATATTACTTCAACTGGGCTCGAATAAAGATTGATAATACCCTCGGAAATAGATGTATCGCCCTTCAACAGATTTATGGAATTACCTGTGACGAACTTGAAAGATTTTGTGCAGGTATCATCACAATTGGAGAGCCAAAAGCAATTCAATATTTCGTGCAGGGTGCTCTGTCAGAATTTGGCGTTACCATTGATTTAAAGAACTACAACTTGATGGGCGGAATCTATTTGAGAGGGAGTGGCGACCTTGATGGAGATAGAATAACAAATAAGAAGGAATACGAACTTGCGGAAGGCGACTTTGACTTATTCGTAGAGAAGGCAATTACTCCAGAGGAACACCCTGGTGAAGGGGAGGGGTATCCCCAGATTGATGAAAATGTTCCTTTAGTTGTAGTGCCACCACTAAATCTTCCTGTCAACTATGGAGACTTATCGTTAAAGACATACAGAGATGGGGTCTACACCGCGGAAAATATCGGGACAGAGCCTGTCCCTCTAAGAGTCTGGATTTTAGGTGAACCAGAATTTCATATCATCGGCGATACCGAATACCTCATCGAACCTCAGCAGAAAATATCTTTCATTGTTAGATTTCAACCTAAAAAATATGGTTATTATTCCGCAATCTTAGTTTACGAAATCTACGGTAAGAGATACTATTCTTACTTAGGGGGAAAAAGCTCAGTTGTTGTAAACATCTTTTCCTGCGGAATATTCAATCACAACTCTTCAAAAAACAATATTTATACTTATCTTCCAGATTTATTATTTATTGCTGTAATCACTTTAGTTGTGCACCTTTATTCAAAATCACCTTCCTCACGAAAACTTCATAGTTAGTCAATATGAACTTGGAGATTCTACTGCAACAGGAAGGGACTATCGGCATCTTGATATCCATCTTATTATTAGGAGGCATTACCTGCTTCTATGGATATAAACTCATTTCAGCGGTATTGTGTGTAGTCGGGTTTATTATGGGGTCTATACCCACCTTTTTAATATTAGGCTCCATCCCAAACTTACCCTGGGTGTGGATCGTAGTGTTTGCCGTCTTCTTCGGATTTTTGGGAGCAGTAGCCTCCTTATTCCTGTTTAGCGCCGGTGTATTCTTATTAGGGGTAGTGTGGGGAATTTCCGTTAGTATAACTTTACAACCACTTCTCGACCCACCAATATTTATGTTCATTTTCGGACTACTCGGCGGAATATCTGCACTAATAATCGAAAAGCCAGTTATCATTCTCTCTACTGCCTCCATTGGGGGAATTCTAATACTCTGGTCGCTACTTCAAATTGGCGAAACCCTACACCTAATTGAAGGTCCACCAACCTCATACTATACAAATTTCTACTTCACATCGTTCTTGACCTGGCTCGGGTTTGCGATATTAGGGAGCGCCATACAGTTCAAACTTGCATATTCAAAATAGGCTCAGGGCATAGAAGGTCTACAACTTCAAAGGGGTTGATAAAAACCGCAAAAATATTCCGAGGATTGCGAATATAAATCCTATACCTGTGCATATTACTCCTCCCCAATATACACCTGCAGCAATTTGTCCTGCACCAAAGGTAAAATCAAACATAACACATATTAATCCGAAGAAAACTAATATAGTTCCAGTTGGAATAAAATCAACCGGATAACTTTCATTTAATAATCTTGCATCCTTCTCGAAAAGTTCCTTGATTTGAGGAACTTCTTCCAAAATCTCTGGAGAGTTTTCCAATTTTTCAAGCAGAGCTAATCTTACTCTGTAGTTAACCCAAGCCTGAGTAAGTGCCCTCACAGCAAGATATATCATTGTAACTAACACAAACATCAAAGGTAAGCTCAAGAGTATCTCCCTCAAGTGCAACTTCTCCCTTAAACGATTTTAACTAAGTTTATACTCAACAACCTTCATATCCTCACTTATACTCTGATAAACCACTTTTTAGTATACAAAAAATACAACAACAACCACATAGATATTAGAGTAATAAATGGTGTTACTAATTGGGTAGCTGTCCCCAAACCCACCTTCACCAAAGCAAAGTCCAAAACTTCCTTAAGAAACGGAGCCCCAATATAGGCCAGTATTGCATTTGAACCAACAACAATAAAAGGGAAAGCCCATACAGTAAACCCAAATACATCTATCAATAAGAAAAATATAGCAAGAAGCAGATACGACCATCCCCCTGCCCATAACGCCATGGAACTCGACCATATATGTTTTATAATAGGGAAATGAAAAGACCATAGCCATCCAAATAGTAAACAAATAACACCAGCAAGGGTGAGATAAAGAACTACTAAATTCCTCTTATGCACAAACTTAATGATATACCCTGCATGTGTGCCCAACATCACAGTGGCACTAAAGCCGAGTCCGCTTAATATCCAAGTGTAGTGCGTGCCATCCCTAAACCTACCCAAAATCAACTCGTCAATATACATAGCCCAATTTCTTTCAGGTAACAAAATCCCTGAACCTTCACCCGTAGGCAAGGGGATAAACATCATCCATACCCAGTAAAGTATTAAAAGTCCCAAAGTTAGAAGAGGCTGAAATCTAATAGGTAAATATACTAATACTATTGATGATACAAAGTACCCTACCGCTATTGCCTGGAGTGTATTACTAAAAAAATGTATCTTATTAAGATCAAATGATAGCAAATGACCTTGGGCGATCATCCCCAATATCCATAGTAAAACCACTCTCCGAAACAGTCTTCTATAAAATGGATATTTAGCATGCCCTGAAGTGTATTTCTCCACGGAAAAAGGAATAGTAACACCAGTAATGAACAAAAATAATGGCATTATCAAATCCCAACCTGAGAACCCTTCCCACTCCGGATGAGAAAAATGATATTGCAAGATCGGGGGAATTCTACCCAAAATCAAACCCAATATTGTTAAGACAACTTCCTTGCCCTGCATAATCCAAAACATATCAAACCCTCTAAGTGCATCCACCGAGAGTATCCTTGGAGGTAACACTACCGGGGCGAACCGTTTCATTTCTTCTGAACATTTTTGCGATGCAGATGTGGACATGAGAAACTCCTTTACTAATGTCATACAAAAAACTTTAAATAAGTATTAAAATCCCCTATATTTCTACCCCTCCAAGTGATTTCAGCACTTCACAATATGGACCGTATGTATCAGAACCAAACATTACAAATCGAACTAACTTAAAATGTGGATTTTTCTCTACAAACTCTTTCACAGTAGTAATAGCAATCTTCGCCGCCTCGGGTATGGGATAACCATAAACTCCACAACTGATTGCTGGAAACGCTACAGTTTTTATTCCATGCTCAACCGCAACCTCGAGTGAACGAATATAGCAATTTCTCAATAGCTCAGGTTCACCATGTTTACCATCTCTATAAATTGGCCCTACAGTATGAATTACATACTTTGCAGGCAATCTACCACCGGTAGTTATTTTTGCATCACCGGTTTCACATCCACCCAATTTTTTACATTGCTCCAGGATTTCAGGTCCACCTGCACGATGTATAGCCCCGTCAACTCCACCACCACCTAAAAGTGTCCTGTTCGCCGCATTTACTATGGCGTCAGTAGTCTCTTTGGTAATATCTCCCTGAACAACCTGAATAACACAATCACCTATTTTGAGCTCAACCATAATTCATCCTCCTTTCGCTTGCCTTCAATTAACCTGGTAGCCCATTCAGTATAAAAATATTTTAACATTCTCATCAAAAGAATCTCCCCTTATAGCACCACTAAGATTCTCCAGCATCTCGCTTACCATAAGGACATTAAAATCTTTAGGCAATGTCTCTCTCCTTCATACCTAACATCATTTTCTCTATGTAGAAAACAATCTTACAAAATTGTAAATATAAATTGGAGCATTACCCTCCTATACCTCTATAACAAGTATAAACGGGAAAATACCACAAATAAATCGCCCTTACCAGCATCAAAATGAAATAAAGGGATAAATACTAATAATGTTATAGAAAATTATTATGTTGCTATAGGAATCAGAGGGTTACAAGTGGAATGTGTATGTTCTTTGGACAAGCGTCAACACTCTGCACGAAATAGTGGTATCGTGAGATAAATATTATCCCAAAGTGGAAAACTACATTCAGTGGAGAAAAACGATATAAATGTTGAAACCACTCATGAAACTTACTCCAACGATTATTAATAAATAAGAAGACAGTAGAGAAAAAGAAAAGCAAAAAGACTTAGCAAACAGACTCCCTCCTCATATAGTCCACAGAGCGTTCTATACTCCCAGATGGTTTTTTCAACAAAATCAGGAGGTGATACTTTTCCTGCTTTGGAATGAATTGTTATACCCTACCTCATAAACGGGAATAACCAAGCAAACTCTGAGCCAAAGTCATACCCCTTGCGTAAAAATTTTACACCCGGTTTTCGCTCTATCCTTTCACCAGTGTGCAAATTTCTAAAAGTTGCTGGTCCTGCTTGACTATGCTTCTATCGTCCTATCGTAGGTAAGGTTATACCAGCCTATACCAAGTTTCCTCAGAGCGTAACCAGTTTCTTTCAAGTAGTCGCCATAGCACATCATCCAATGAAAGCCGACCATATCTTGAGCAAGTTTATTGCAGTCACCTTCTATTTCAACATCAATCTGAGATCTGCAGATGTCCATAAAAGGATTCGCCACAACCTTTCCTCGGAAGCCTATCCACTTCTTAAATTCGAAATCTGGGTCAACTACTGTAACAATCTCCCCTATACGCATGTCAACTTTCGGTGCAGCGCCATAATCCGACTCATAATGTGTCAAAATACGGACAGGTTCTAATGTTTTGCCATCCATTTTTCTCGGTGCTGTGCAGTGTGCAATCGTTACAACTCCATGATGGGGATATGTAGGATCTTGCAAGAAAACAGGTTTAGAGGATATGTAGTGCATAAGCACACCAGAGGGAATCACAGCAAAATCAGATTCACAAAACGCCATAGCACCTCTATCATTAAGCAAGGATAAAGTCATACAAGCAGTGGTTTGGGCTTTAGGAATGATAGTAGTCATACAGTTATTTACCGTGATAGCAGGTGCATCAAGCTCTGTCATTATTTCCTCAAATACTCGCGTAAGAATGAATGCATTTTCGAGGAAACTAAGCTCTGTCTCAAGCTTCGTATTGGGAACTCCTAAGTAAGCCTTTGCATTCTTAACTGCCCATTCGCGAATTTGAGAATCTTTCAAGGCTGGCAATAATCTTTTTTCAAGTTCACTATAGGGATAATCAATTAGTTCCATCTTGAATTTTTCTTTAGTTAGTTCTGGAGATTTTCTTCCACCATCTCCCCACCCGGATGCACCTCCTATACAAACCATTTTGCATCCTACTGAATTTTTCAAGCCGTACATAGCACGCAGTCTCCACAGAACATCATCATACTCATCCACCACCACATCTTGAGGGGTAAGTCGAGTTTCCCTATAATCATCGTAGGTTTTCCTCAAAAATCTCGGATGGACAATCTCATACCAGAGATATGCAGGACCACTTCTATGTCGGACAAAGACGAGATAATGCTTATTATCACTAAAAACTGGCTCTATTTCACCAGTGGCTCCATAAACGATAGCAACATCAGCTTGAGCCTCTCTCGCTTTTTTAGCCTCTTCCGCTTTTTCTACCTTTAGTATTGGAAGTACCTCTATAGGAAACTCTGCTTTTGCCTTTAGTTGAGCGAGTTCACTCTCAATTTTTTTGCATTCATTGTCTACATCTTCCATAGAATGAAATCCACCCCACGGACGCCAACTGGTTTGCTCATGCCTTTTATAAATTCCATAGGTAATAATAGGAAGAACAACTAAAGATTTATTTCTTACAGATTTAACCGGCTCGCTAAGATAACTCATTTCAGCAGAAGAAGAAGGATTCTGTGCAGAAGCGGATAAAACAACACCTGCACCTAAAGCACTGCCCCCAACTGCAGCAAGAAATGTCCTTCTTGCGATGTTCATATCTTTGAGAGAGCTCAAGCACCCACAACATCCAGTGTGATCATGTTTACTCATTTTTCCATTCCTTATTCTGAGTTTATTATTAAATTAATACCTAAACGGAAATATTAAACTTTTAAAAATTATCGATTTACTCAATTACAATAGTCAAACTAAATATAACTTATTTTGTTTTTTTACTAATTGGGATAACACAACGGAATCCAATAGTGTTTATCCTTGTTTCAGGAAACATACCTTTTCTGGCTGTGCAAGTAACTTCATCAGCCTTGGAATTCCAACAACCACCTCTAACTGTTCTCAATGGGGGGGTGGGAACGGTGTCAGGTCTGGTTCTCGCTATTGTATACGGGAGAAAGTAGTCACGAGTCCACTCGTAGACATTGCCGGCAAGGTCATAAACACCATCAGGAGTCTTTCCCTCTTCGTGCATGGTGACTATTGAAGGCATTCCTAAGTATCCATTGAAATTGCAATGAATGGTATCAGGAGGTGTATTTCCCCACGGATACCTTCTATTCTCTTTACCTCTCGCTGCAAATTCCCATTCCTTCTCGGAAGGGAGCATTTTCCCAGCCCAATTTGCATAAGCGCTCGCCTCTAACCACGAAATGCCCACAATCGGTTGGTCAGGACCGTTTAGCATTGGGTCATACCAATATCGAGGAAGTGGTGCCCCTGTTGCCTCAATATATTTGCGGTATTGTGCAACTGTGACCGGATAAATATCAATCCAAAAGGGGTCCACATATACCTCTTCTTCTGGTGCCTCCTCCTTTACTGAATTATTCCCCATTAGAAAGTATCCACCCTCTAAAAACACCATATTCTCAGTAGAAACTTCTACATTTGAGACGGAATTAGTAATTATATGAATAATTTTTTCCTCATAAGAACTCCTAAAACTCTCTTCAAGAGCTTCCCTAAATTCCTTTGCTGTTTGCCACCTATCTTCTCTGTCTTCTGCAAGGGCCTTTGACAAAACTCTATCTATCGAGGGCGAAACATCACTTCTTTCATCTAACAAGGGCACATAGGGATCGAGTGGAGAACGAAGAGTTAGCAGTTCGTACAGAATCAACCCAACTCCATACAGGTCAGCCCTGGTATCTACAGGCCACTTTTTCTTCTGTTCCGGAGCAGAATAAGCGTAAGTGCCCACTGATTGTTTTTGCCCCGCTCCCTCAGATGACTGAGATATTGACTCTTCTACCGCGAGAGCAAGACCAAAGTCAAGTACTTTTATATTCTCCCCAGGCAAAACCATAACATTTTCAGGCTTTAGGTCTCTATGAGTTACCCAACGATGTGCATACTCTAAGGCTTTAAGAATTTGTAATGTGAACTCTACAGCTATCCGCACTGGTATGTATTTCCGTTCTATTCTGTGTTTTCTTATTAGGTTCCTCAGCGACTGTCCTTCTAAAAATTCCATGCTTAAAAAGAGAAAACCCTCATTTGTCCAATCTACATCGTGCACAGCTACAATATTCTCATGTCTTAACCTTCTCGCTATTTGAGCCTCTTTTATGAAAAGCTGGGCAGCCCTCGGAGTGCTCAATAGGTTAGGATGTAAAAATTTCAATGCGACAGTTTCATCTAACAACTCGTCTTTAGCCTTGAAAACAAATCCCATTCCTCCTTTGCCCACAATCTCTACAATTAAGTATCTATCATCTACTCGCTCACCCGGTTTAAATTGAATATGAAGTGATACATCCATTCCCATTACTGGCACTACAATTGTAGACCCACAATGGAAGCAAACACTTTTCTTCCCTTGGACAATAGCAGGAACCCAAATTCTGAGCCCACAACTTTTACATATTACTGGAACAATAGGTTGCATTTCTCTCCCCACTTACCCTTCTTTTTATATAACTTTAAGTAATTTTATATAATCCTTTATATATGGTGTTCTCACTTAGGAATATACAATGACATATTCTTTGCCATATCATAAAAGAACATTCTTTAGCGTAACTATTCTTTTGTCTCTTATTTTACCACTATCTTATACTACATTTCCCTCCTCTACCATAAAATGTAATAAAGTATGCATAGAACCGGAACAGTGTTTTAATCTCAATTTTGAAATACAAAATAACGATAATATTACTACCGCAGTAATTACCTTTTCATTTGACCCCGGAAAAATGCAAATAGGTTGTATAGAGAAATTTAATCCTGTTCCTCCTGATATTTATGTGTATAACATGGAGAATCCAAATTCTAATGGCGAGTCCCCAATAATTTTGTCCCCTTCACTCCAACTAAATTTCGAATACAAATTAGCCATTTACCCCGAGGGAGTCTATACCGTAGCGATTTGGGGCGGGAATACTCCTATTCCATCTGGACCATTATTTTCTGTGCCCGCTAAATTGCTTCCCTCTGCCCAAAATGGAGATGAATTACTTATAGACCTTTACTCTGAATGGCACCCAGTAGTGATAGAGCGGGAGCTTGATGAAGGTAAAACTCCTATTTCTCTATACAGTTCCTTCGCCACCGAAAATGCACTACCAATCTATCCAGTTATTATAGATGGAACAATACTTGTATCAACGCAAATAGAGGGAGAAGGCACTGATGGGGAGGGAGCAATTCCAGAAGGTAGTAGTGAGGGCACAACAGAAGAAGGTGATAACAATGAAGGCATGCCAAATGAAGGCATGTCAAATGAAGGCATACCAAATGAAGGCATGTCATCAGATGGTGAAATAAATGAAGGAATTAACGAAGGGGTTATAGAAGGGAATGACATTAACGAGGGCGATGACGCTCAAGAGGACGAACCATCCTCAAACTGCGGTTGTAATTCAAATAGGAACTATGCTAAAAACTCTAATCTTCTATTATTTTGTTTGATTATAGGCTTTCTTACAGCCATCAAAAAACTATAAATAACAATAAATAAGAGAGTGCTGTCAAATGCTACCGACTTTGATAAAGGTTGGAGAGTTGGAACTCCATTCTTATGTTGTATGTTTAGCTCTCGGTTTATTCGTAAGTGTAACACTCGCCCTTCGAGAGAACCAGCGACTCCCCAATCCGTATCCGGTAGATGGGAAAGTGGGTATCTGGGCTTTAATTTTTGGCTTACTCGGAGGTAGAATCTATCAAGTTTTACAGTATGAAGGAATTCATAAGATTCATGAAGCTATAGTTTATTTCTGGGCGGGAGGGTATGTATTTTTTGGAGCGTTCCTCGGGGGACTCTTAGGAGTCTGGCTCTATCTCCGTAGAAGAAAAGTCCCTTTTTTACCAGCGAGCGATATTGCTGTACCCTACATAGCATTAGGACATGCTATAGGAAGGGTGGGATGCTTTCTCAACGGATGTTGCTGGGGAGACTTGTGCAATTTCCCGTGGGCTATTGTTTATCCTAAAGATAGTGATGTTTTCGACAAACAAATAATAAGACACCTCATACCGGCTTCTGCGGATCAGCCCCTTCCTGTACATCCAACCCCTCTGTATGAAGTGCTTGGTTTGCTTATAATTTTCATATTACTAAGGATGATTTACAAAAACAAAAATTACGATGGCCAAGTTCTTCTCTGGTATTTTTGCATGTATGGGGCATGGCGATTCTTGGATGAAAATTTCAGAGGGGAATCCTACCATACACACCTCGGCATGACTGCATCTCAAATGATTGCGCTTGTTGTATGCTTGTTAGCTTCCGTCCTACTATTCATAATGTTTTTAATGCTCAAAAAGAAACAACTATCAAAAAAATGTAATCATATATTAAACCAGAAAATCAGTGAACTAAAACAAATTTAGGCATATTTATATAATGTAGTAGCTCTTAATCAATAAGCAGGACTTGAAAACATGGTTACAAAAAAATACCCCATACTCTCTATATTAATATTAATTTTGACTATTTTTGTCTTGCCATATAATCTAATTTCTTTTAATAGTGGATATGCTAATGCAGATGACAATCTTACAAAAGATCTTAACAAAGCAGAACGGAACTATAATCTCCCCCTACAAGAAGAAGACCCAAATATTGCTTTGTCATCCCCATTCGAGAATAGAATCATATCGGTTCCTGAAGATGTATATAATCCCTCAAAACTCAAAGTTTACCTCCCCGTTCATGCGGACAGCGAGGAACCTTCAAACGATACTATCACTTTCACAGCTTGTCAAAACCCAGAACCCTGTCCTGATGAAAACTCAGTCTACTCGGACACTATTCTCATTCCAGGTTATGACTTCATCAACATAAGCTCATTTCTTAATCCTAACTATAGCTCCGTCAATCTTTTTATAAGAGGTCTTTTGAATGCAAACTTTGAGGGTGGAGGCGGTGTTGTATATGAGAGAATCACTCCATTGAGCGAGACAATAACTATAGAATTACAGAAAGTCTCTCCTTCTACTGATAATGATAAGAATGGGATTCCGGAAAATATTGGAACCCTAATAATGTCTGGGGGAGTATGGTTCTCTAATCAGCTTAAGAGGGACTCGCTTCGCTCCATAATCATAACTCCTCTAAATTTTGATGGAGATAAACTTATTCTTAAACTAACCGAAGATATATTAATTGAAATTCCAACATATAACTCCCTTTCAGAGAATGACCTTCTCCTGTCTGAAAATTCCCTACCATTTGCTATAATTTCACTAACAAAAGAGTACTCTGCACTCATAGATATTGTATCCGGTTCCTCAAATCTTACTGAGTGGTTAAACAATATCTCGAACACCGCTCCGGGTCTAACTATAGACAATCTACCTTTTGTATCTGTGTTTCTCCTCCAAGTAAATGAGCTGGGGGATATATCTCCAATCTCTCTTGAGGATTCTGCTATATCTCTGACACTATCTATTTCCAGTCCTTTCCAAGACCAGACCACGCCTATAGGCATTTTTACATATCCTGCAAAGGTATTAGGCCAATACCTAACGAACGACCCAACCAAGCCTGACATTTGGAAAAAAGTCGACTACTCCACCTATGACAACTCCATTAAAATAAACTACAAGGGCAATTGCATATTGTCAATCTTCAAACTTTTACTAAGAGTATCGAAAGTTTCCCCCTCAAGAATAGCAGTAAATACACCTACTCCATTAACTTTGGAGGGAATAATACCTGTTACCGAACCTAAAACAATTGAAGAAGCAGAAAGTCTTTACGAAGTAAGAATAGGTGGGAACAAAGCAGATTTTAGAAGCGGAGATGCTGAAAACGAAGATATAGCTATAACTCCCTATATTCCGGACACAAAAAATCAGATGTTTATTATCTCTCCCGCGATTTCACAATCAGGAAAGGCAGATTTAGAAGTCATAGACAAGTTAGTGGAAGGATACTCATTTACACTTCCAGATGCCATACAAGTGCTGAATGTATATACTGTAAGTGCAAACATATCTCGGACCGATAATTCCCTATCTCCGAATGCAAAAATTACCTTAAATCCATTGAGCTCCCAAGAACTTAACCAGCCTAACAAGTTCTTCGAAGGTGATGAAGTAGTGCTCTCTATATCAGAACTTGACGAGAATACCTATTTTCTCGGTTGGTTTACTCCCACTGGTAACCTGCTATCCACTCAACAGACAATCTTATTAGAGGTAGGAAACAACATCACTGTAACCGCTAAACTTACGAAGAATCAAGATTATACTATCAACATCAATGTTGATCCACCTAATGGTGGAACCGTGACGCTGGATCCTGAGCAAGAAAGCTACCCTCCAGGAACATCTGTAAAGTTAACTGCTATTCCAAATTCCAACTATATTTTCGACAAATGGCTTCTTCCTAATGGACAAACATCTACCACAAATCCTCTAACAATCACTGTTGACAAAGATTATGTTATCACCTCGGTATTTAAGAAAAAACCTGTTGAACTTTCAAGCATCCTTCCCTTTGAATACTCAGAGTTTATTCCCGACGAGCAAAATAATAGAAGGCTTGCAGTTTGGATATTTGGTGGAGTTGTGTGTGAGATTAGTGGAGTAAACTTATCTCCAGAGACCGAACTACAACTAATAGACTCTGACACCGGAGAAACTCTCCTCTCTAACCTTAAACCTATAGAGTGTAGTAGTGACGGCTCGAGAGCAAAAATTATAGTGCCCGCTTATCCAAAATATTCTGATAACATGCCAGCTTATATAGATACTGATTTGAAATATGAAGGCTTCACTATCCCCGCATTTCGATACTACCATTTTAGAACAGATTCAAATGGAATTACTTACACCGCTTTTATAGCCAATAATCTCTCATCGCCCCAAAAAATCACCTTACACTTAGAATCTCCGAATAAATATGGGGAGTTGAACCTACCTGCTTTTTCTAATATTACTCAGAATTCTGGAGCAGGTATTGTAAGAACGATGATACTAATTGACAATCCAACCCCATCTGCTTCTGCAATCTTCTTCGGGAATACACTTATAAATGCCGATATTTACGGTTACCCGATAACAGGTATGTATGAGACATCCGTGCATATTTATCAGCCTATTTCATCCATAGACAATCTCAATCCAGGTGCCCCCACCTACCAACCCGCAAAAGACTCAAATGGAAATCCCCTTTTAATAAAATCTAAATATCCTTACAAGTTAGACGGAACTATAGACTCAAATGCCCAACCCATAAAGATAAAATTGCCCGCAAACGACCTCGATTATAACTATTTTAGACAAGGTATTTCTGTTTTCGGACAATCTTTGGACTTCGACTACATTACCAAACAAGTCAAGCCTGGCAAAATTACCGCTTTCCAATCCCAAATACTATCAACCGACCTCGAACCCGCCCTCACAGAAACTATTCAAGGACCTGCTGAATTTCTAACTATGAGAGTCTATTCCCTAAACGGTTTCGGGATAAGAATGAGTTCATTACTCCCCTTCCAAACAACAAGTTTAATCCGGCTCAATTCAGAAAATGGGATTTTAGAGTCACCCATAGAAGGAGATGTGGAAGCCACTATCGTCTCTCCCCAAGGAGGATTAGCATACATAGACCGCATCATCATTACAAATCCTAACTCAGGGTATAAAATATCTCTACCTATTACCGAGGAAAGGGGAATTGACGAAGGATTCTTAAAATTTAAGACCCCCAAATCCCAAGAAACAGGGATAATGAATATACTTCTGTATTCAAGAGGAAATCCATTTACTCCAACAGTTACTCTAACAAATATCTTAGTCTATTCAAAACCTCCAGAGAGGCTTGACTATCTGTGGCTCATCCCTACCGGCATGATTGCAATTATTCTGGGGGCAGTAGGAGAAGGAACAAGTGGAGGTGGTCCATGCTTTATAGCTACCGCTGCGTATGGAACTCCCTTAGCGGAAGAAATTAATGTTTTAAGAGCGATTAGAGATAATTTCATGCTAACCAATGTAGCGGGAACCGCTTTTGTAGAATTCTATTATAATATTAGCCCACCCATTGCAGAGTTTGTTGGTCAACACCCATTTGTAGCAACTCTTATCAGAATCTTCCTAATCCCATTAGTAACCGCAGGAAAAATTATATTAGCCTTTCCAAACCTTATAAAAATAGGTGGGACTCTAATCACCTTATACCTCATTCTCAAAAAAATGCTCAGATACTTTGCAATCAAAACCTAACAAAATAGTAAAAACCTTACGACTCAAACTCTGGATATGTTATTTTTCTCTAAGCCATTTAATAATA
Source organism: Candidatus Hydrogenedentota bacterium (assembly GCA_026415215.1). Classification (GTDB taxonomy): domain Bacteria; phylum Hydrogenedentota; class Hydrogenedentia; order Hydrogenedentales; family Hydrogenedentaceae; genus Hydrogenedens. The sequence continues at coordinate 1,698 of JAOAHN010000014.1, read as the reverse complement.
CTATCTTCCTTGAGCATAATAACACCTATAAAAAGCACTAACCAAGAACCATTTTCATCTGGAATATTTAGCTTGTCGTGAATGTAGTCATAGGAATGCAATTATTACGAAGAACTGAATAGATGTATTGAGTATAAATCAGGAAAGGAGGAGATTTATAGACTATCAAGTATCTTATAAGAGCCCCAAGACAACTCTCCGGACACGGATAACCACATGAGAGAGTTGAAAAGTCCATATAAAAACCCTTTTCAATTTTATCCCCGCAATTGGGTTTAATTAAAAAGGTAGTAAAAGGATAATTGAAAAAAAATAACAAATAGTAAGGGATATGTGTAGCAACAATAGTAGGGAGGTAATAAGGAAAAGATAAAAAGATTGGAGACACAAGAAATCTTAAGGAATGCCTCTTTGTATCTGCATAGTGCAGGAGATGCTTCTGCCACCAATAAGGGTTGAGCAATCTCGCATGCGCAAACCAAAAGCAAGGATAAAACTCACCTTAGGGAAAAAATGTCTCTAAAAACCACATTTCCTCTCTTACCGCAATTCTAACCATACCTATCTCCTATCACAAACAAACTCCCAATAGATAAAGAGTTATTACGAATGAAAAAATTTATAAAAATCACATCCAAATAAAAGTTAAACACTCCTCCCTAAAACTACACCAGAAAAAAAACAAACTCCTTCCTACATCTTGCTCCCTATGAAAATTTTTCAGAGGAAAACAGTAACCTGGTCGTCGAGTTAATCCCAGCAACCAGAATTAGGCTATAACCTGTCTACCTTCTGTCATCTCGATAACCTCAGGAAACAAACTCCAATACCGACAAATACACATCCCCACACTAACTCATGACAGAAACACAGCCACACCTGACACCACCTCATACAATACCCTCAACACTATATCACGGACAAAGTCATAAACAAAACATATCCCTCTTCACCCCCCACTAATATAAAAACCAAACCTCTCTCAAACTCCCAAAACATCTACCTACAAACATCACATCAAAAAGCTACCTATTAAACCCCCTCGAAAACTATAACCACCCCCCCCTCCTCTCTATACCCCACCACAGTAGCCATCTTCTCCATCAGAACAAGGATGATAACCACCCATGTTAAAAAATTGTATCAACCGCAACAACTCACTCAAACTAATCACCCAATCCTGCGGATTGTAGTCCGACCCATGCGAAATGCAACTCTTGTCACCCTCAAACCCAGGAATATATCCATCCTCAGACACCTCACCTGGCAATGCACAATGATAACCACCAAAATTGAAAAACTGTATCACACGCAATAACTCAGATAGGTTAATCTGCCAATTCCCATCCTGATCCGCACTATGAGATGGTCTCTCCACTTCTCCTTCTTGTACGCCCTCCAACGCCCCATCTCCTTCACCCGTCCCCTCCAACAAACCCTTCACCACCTCCCTCTCCTTCTAATCCTACTTTACCCGGTGCTTTACAAATGCACGCAACCAGGGATAACTCTCCCTCTCCTCTATATCCCACACACCCTCAAAATCCCAACCAACATATGTCGCCTTCCGCTTCATCTCTGCAGTCGTCTTCCCCTCTCCTCCCGCAGAAATCGTTTGTCTCGATGTCTCTACATCCCAATAACTCCGCTCCACCGTGCCCCAATTCTCCCCCACCAGGCCTCCGACATTGTTACCTC
>JAOAHN010000019.1 GCA_026415215.1 Candidatus Hydrogenedentota bacterium | reverse complement strand
AAAAACCATATAACAAAAATAAAGAATCTACTGGACTCCATAGGGCTTGAAATCCCCTCATTAGCAACTGGATTTTATTGGGAGTACTCTTTAGGCAGTCCTGAGCCTGAAGAAAGAAACAAATCAATTGAGTTTACCAAGGTATACATTAAAACTGCAGGAGAGTTAGGTGCAGGTGCTGTGCTTGTTCTACCGGGGACAGTAGATGTTTGTTTTAATCCAAAACGACCAGTAGCCCATGCAAAAGATGTTTGGAAATGGGCTCAAGATTCGATTACAAAACTTATACCAATAGCTGAAGAAAATAATGTAATTATTGCTTTGGAGAATGTATGGAGCAAGTTTCTTACAGGACCTTTCGAATTTGCTCAGTTTATAGATCTATTTCAATCTCCTTGGGTTAAGGCGTACTTTGATGCAGGGAATTGCCTTATCAATGGATATTCTGAACATTGGGCTGATATATTAGGATCCAGAATAACCAGGGTGCACATCAAAAATTTCAAAAGACATAACGGCGGTGGAAGCTTAGATAACTTCACCGCAAGTCTTTTAGAAGGAGACCTTAACTGGTATGCACTCCTGAATTCATTAAAAAACACTGGCTACAATTATTACCTAACTGCTGAAGTTTTGGTGAGTGATAAAGGTATGCCAGATATAGAACTCTCAGCTCAAGTAGCAAAAGAGCTCGCCAACATTTTTTCAAAATATAACTTATAACCTAAAAACTGAAACTTAAAAGAGGAAAATACAATGAATAGGAGAACTTTTCTTAAAACTTCAACCATAGCTCTTGCCACAACTGCAATATCGAAGGGGGCAAAATCTCAATCTCCTAAAATAAGAGTGGGCATAATAGGTTGCAGAAACAGGGGACCTCAAGTAGCCGAGAACTTAGCTAAATCAGGTTACTTTACTATAAAAACAATATGTGACTGTGACGAGGAAATGCTGAAAAATGGAAAAGAATATCTTTCTAAAAAGAACATAGAAGTTCAAAACCTCGAAAAAGATTTCAGAAAGATTCTCGAAGATAAGGACATAGATGCAGTCGTTGTCGCTACTCCCGACCATTGGCACAGCCTTATGACAGTTATGGCGCTCGATGCAGGCAAACATGTATATGTAGAAAAACCTTTTTCCTACAACATATACGATGGCTATGCAGTGTTAGAAAAGATGAAAAAGCACCCGAACCTGACGGTAATAGTCGGTTCCCAACAAAGAAGCGGAAAACATTTTCAAGATGCAAAAGAGTTTATACAATCTGGTGGAATCGGCAAAATAGCCTTTGCACGAGCGGGAATAATACATTGGCGTGAACCATTACCTCGAGTGCCAGACTCTGAACCGCCAAAAACACTAAATTATGATATGTGGACAGGTCCAGCTCCTCTCAAACCATATAACCAGTACAGGGTTCATTACAACTGGCACTTTATCAAGGATTATGGCACTGGCGATACAGGTAACTGGGGGGCACACTGGCTCGATATTATTAGATGGTTTCTGAATCTTGACTATCCACTAAAAGTTCACGGCACGGGTGGACAGTTCATAACGAAGGATATTAAGGAGTTTCCTGATACCCAAACTAATATAATTGAATATCCTGAACTTACCGTAGTTTGGGAACTCCGATTATGGTCAGAATTCGAACCAAGTGCCTTTGCAGAGTTTCACGGAGATAACGGCTCCGTTATTATAACCAGAGCTGGATGGAAAATATTCGATAAGGAAGGCAAAAAACCTCCAAAAAATATCCCCGGGATGGATATAGATATTCCCCACGCAATTAACTTTGCCAAAGCAATCATGGGTGAGGCTTCTCCAAATGCACCTGCTATAGAAGGCCACAAGTCCGCAGTTTTATGCCACTTATGTAATATCAGTGCAATACTTCAAAAAACAATAAAATTTAATCCCGAAACACTAACAATAGAAAATGATTCCGAGGCTAACTCTTGGGTAAAAAGACAATATAGGGAACCTTGGAACATAGAGAAATACATATGAAGATAAATGTTTTCCATGTGAGCATTGTTAAGCGAAAATCTATTGCATTGATAAACTCCAATAGAATACATCCCCCTATATCTCCAGTTGGATTGGAATACTTAGGAGAAACGATACTCTACCGGGGTTACAACCCATTTTTAATAGACCTTTGCTTCGAAAACGACTGGCAAGCATACTTAAGAAAACGCCTATCTGAAATTCATCCTGATTATATCGGTATCACATTTAGAAATCTTGACGAAGCTATGTCAAGTAGTGAAACCTCTTTTCTACCTCTCCTTAAGGACATCGTGAATGTATGTAGAGAAATTTCTCAATCTCCAATAATATTGGGCGGTTCAGGTTATGCTATTGCTCCGGCAGAAATACTCAAATACACTGGAGCCAACTTTGGACTTATTGGAAACGGTGTAAACGGAACTGCTACTCTACTCGAGTGTATTGGTAACAATTGTGTTCAGAAGTGTCCCGGCGCAGTATACAGATCTGACGAAGGGATATGTGTAAACCCTCTCTCACCTCTTAACTCCGAGGATACCCAAGTATACAATAAATTTTATTACTCTCGAAATTTAGCTAACCTCCCAAAATACTTCGCAGAGGGTGGGCAAATAGGAATCGAGACAAAAAGAGGATGTTCTAATAAGTGCACATACTGCGTAGAAAGTTCATTAGAAGTTCCCATCTCCCTCCGCAATCCAAAATCAATCATTCACGAACTGAAGTCTCTACTTAACAAAGGCATAGATGTTTTCCATTTATGTGACAGTGAATTTAATTTGCCATTACACCACGCAAAGGCTGTGTGCCAAGAAATTATAAACGAAGGACTCGGAAACACAATCAAATGGTATGCATATTGCACCCCTGAGGTATTTGATGAGGAACTTGCAGAATTGATGGAAAAATCTGGCTGTCATGGTATAAACTTCTGCGTGGATACAATAGATGAGGAGATGCTTGACATACTTAATAAAAAGCATAATTATGATACCCTCTCATTATTAATGAAAATCTTTAGAAAAACTAAAATATCCATAATGTTCGATTTAATTTTAGGAGCACCAGGTGAAACAAAAGAATCCGCCTGGTCAACCATAGACAAAGCTATGGAACTCAAACCCGATGTGATAGGAATATCTTTAGGGATTAGACTATACCCGCATACCCAAATCACAAAACGACTCAAAGCTCAAATTAGCCAACTTTTTTCTGAGAGGGGATTGATTGGAAACTTGGTTGATAACCCCGACCTCCTACTCCCAGTTTTCTATTTAGAACCTGAGATAAGTAACGAATTTATTCCCCAACTTAAAACCCTAACCCAATCCATGCCTAACATCTTTCTGTCACTTCCTCCTACAGAAAAAGCGAGTTACACTTATTGTGACAATACCGAGCTCTCCGAAGCCATTAAACAAGGGGCTCGGGGAGCCTACTGGCATATTTTGCACCAGTTGAGATCAAAACATAAGTAACTTTTCAGCCACCATCTCCAACATTAGATAGTAACTCCACATTACGACTCACTGAAAAGTCCAAAACAACTCATCATTAGAGTCGGATTGCAGACATCTTGACAATCAATATTAAACCCTATATATAATCCCTTCACCTAACTTTAGGGAAAAATCTAAAAACTTTACCTTACAAATTGATAAACTACAAGTCTCACATGACCAAATCTCTAACAATAAAACTTTCAAAAATTGGAAAAGTTTTAAGAAAACTATTCATATTGACCTTAGTGTGCACTACATCATTGATAATAGGGATAATCATCTTTTCTGTTATGTATTCAGAGCCAATGAAAATGTATCCTGATCGTATCAAAGGAATAAAGATTTCCTCCCCTATACCAGTAGTCCCAGGGAACTGTCTTCCCAAAAACCTTACAATTATGTCCTCAAACAATAATGTAGACCTCATAAAAGTAGGAAAAAGCATATATATGTGTTTTCGAACTGCACCCACTCACTTTGCCTCATCCAAAACTTTACTTCATATTATGCGGTCCGATGATGACGGCAAAACATGGCAAAAAGAACTTAGTATAAATATGGGCAGAGACCTTCGAGAACCAAGGTTTTTATATTTCAAAGACCGTTTGTTTGTATATTTCTATACTGGTGGAACTCATCCCTTAAAGTTTGAACCGAGCTATATCCATTTCTGTGAACGAATTAATAATATGCAATGGACAGAACCACAACCAATATTTGAACCTGGATATGTCGTATGGCGTATTCGCTCCTACGGGGATACCGCATATATGTCTGTATATTATGGATTAGATATATATGGGAAGGGAAATAGAGGAGAAATTCGTCTCCTAAAATCTTCAAACGGGCTCGATTGGGAACCAATATCAAACGAACCTCAGATTAGCATTGTAGGTGCAGAAGAAGCTGAGTTCATGTTTGATGAGAATGGGGGAATAATTGCGATAGTCCGTCTCGAGGTAACTGGAGGAGCCTTAATATGTCGTGCCACCGCAGATAACTTGGCTCATTGGGAATGTAAACGCACTTCTTACAAAGTGGATTCTTCTCTCATGTTCAAGCATGACAAACGCTATTTTGTTGTAGGAAGAAGAAATATTGCTGGACGGTCTACGAGAGAATACTGGAACTTTGTGCCAACTAAATTTCGTAATGCTTGGAACATGGTATTTTATTCACTAACGAGAAAACGCACTTGCCTTTATGAAATAAATCCGGATACTCTGGAGCTATACCCGTTAATTGACTTACCATCAAAGGGGGATACCGCCTTTGCGGGAATTGTTCAGATCTCCAAAGATAAATACTACTTAGTAAACTATAGTAGTCCATTAGAAGGGTTTGATCTCCCATGGATAGCGGGCCAAATATTTGGAAGTCGACTATACGGATTTATTATTGATCTATCCGAAGTAAATTAATGGAATTGTCCAATTTATTTGTACCGCCATCTCCGTACTCTTACTTCGATAAAGTCAGTAACATAGGGCTATCCTACTCATTTTTACTATTAAATAGATACGCCATTTAGTAGCAGGTTTTTGCTAAATCATTGCTTACTTGTAGGTTTCGGTAGCTGAAGGTTATCAAAATAGTTTAAATAACCACCTTAACGGTTCAAGGTTAAGAGCAAATACCCTTACAAAACTACGAAGTGAATAGAGTGGGGGGAAAATAGGTCCCAAAGTTCAGAAATGTTTGATATGAAAAGAAGTAACTATTATGAAAATATTTCTTCACCCTCCTCTCATATCATTTTTTTAAGAAATATTAGGGAAATACTACTGTATTCCTTTAACTATTTCATATATTTTCTCCGGGTAGACTACTTTGAATGCCTCAACCTCTACCCCCCCCCTTAATACAACTACGCAAACCTTATAAAATATCTACTTCCCGCCAAAAAATGCCCATCCCTACTATAAATAGTCTCCTCTCTTAATAGCTCCCGCGAAAAATCCTGTAGCGCTTATAAAATTATCATTTAATAAAATTTCACCTTTTCTTTGCAGAAATTCGCTCCATAAACGCATCGATACGATTGCCTACTTGTTCATCACTCCACATCCGAGTATCATTTTGATCAGCCTCTATTAAAAGAACAGGCACACCATATTTCTCTTCCATTGCTCTCGCCAACTCATATTGTCCAAACGAGTATGCCCTGCACGATCTGTTCGAGTGCATAACTATCCCGTCTAATGAAAAATCCTGCACCATTTGCCAGAGTTCTCTCTCCCTAAAATCTAATCCGTGGTTGATGTAACCTGCAAGATAATCCGCAGACATCGCTCTTATAGGATTTGAAGGATCTCTGTCCTCAGCCTGATAACAAAAACTCCGAGTATAAGTAGAAACAACCAGAGCTGCATTATGTTGGGAGAACCTTTCAGATAAAAACTTAATCTTATACCATATTGCTAAATTATCCCAGCCTAACCTATATTCTTCATTTTCGAGAGTGCCTATTCCTTGTTCAATTCTCTCGAGCATCTCTGCCTTCAGCGTTTCATAATATTCTATACATCCTTGTGTACCACGCAAGGTTACTATAGGAGCCAAATGAATAAATGTATCGAAGGAGTTCATGGGTGCGGGTCTGTGCCTAAGCAAATCCTGAATCTCCCTCCACAATTTTACTGCCCTATCCGAAAGTTGCAAGGTATCCATAAATTTATCCCAATCAAAACGCTTCCCAACAATTTCACTCACTTGGTCAATCATTCTTCGAAGTTGAGCTTCCATATAATCAATAGCTTCTGGGCGGTCTTTCACACCGTACTGAAAAGGAGCATCAATAAAAATGAGTGGAACATTAAAAATCCTTTGGAGCTCCTCGTACCATTTTGTAACAGTCCCGCAGATATTATTACAGCAAACCAAAAAATCCGGTTTAGGGCTCGGCATCCCCATAATAGGACCTTTGCCAGACAGCACCGAGCCTATATCTGTCCTTGCATAGGAACACAAATCTCTTGAGAAACCCTGCTCTTCCGCAACCGCACAAATTTCGTCCGAAATTTTAAGAGTCCCAGACATAGCCGCCACATTCTCAGGGTATACAGGAATAACTCCCGCTGCATGCAAAATTTCTACTGGACCTCCACTTGTAATCCAAGCTATCTTTTGCTCGGGATCACTTTCTGCCGCCTTTGCCATCATGTAATAAAAACCCATTAACTCTTTCATCTTAGCGGTAGTTTTTATCGGAACTTTCTGTGCCATAATTTATCCCTCTTTTACTTTATTATTTTATACTCAAATTTAAATAACTCTCAGCCCCTATCAAAGCAGCACCATAAGCCCCTACAATCTGAGGATTTTCAGGTATTCTTATCTCTGAACCAATCAATTTTGATAACCAGTAAACAACTCCCCTGTTTTTCGCTACACCTCCCGTTAGCATAATAGGTGGAGTCACACCAACCCTCGAAGCAAGGCCATATACCCTCTCCGAAACAGCCTTACACAACCCTGAAACTATCTTCGGTATATCCACCCCTTGCGCCAAAAGTGAAATAACTTCACTTTCGGCAAAAACTGTGCATGTAGAGGAAATCTTAGCAAATTCTCCCGAGTTAACTGCTATATCACCTATTTCTTCCAAGGGAATATTCAGTACTCGAGACATCACTTCTAAAAAACGCCCCGTTCCCGCTGCACATTTGTCATTCATCTCAAATCTCTCAACCAAACCATCCTTACTCAGTAATATAGCTTTTGAATCCTGACCGCCTATATCAATTACAAATCTCACATCCTTCATTAATTCATGAGCTCCTTTAGCATGACAAGTAATCTCAGTAACACTTCTCGTCTTATCCCGAACTAACTCCCTTCCATATCCAGTAGATACTACCGCCTCCACATGGACCTCGTCTACTCTTCCAACTATTTCCAATGCATCCCTTCTCACTTTTTCCCCCGCCTCTAATAACCTACCACCTGTAGGAATAACAGCCCATGAACATATATCTCTTTTCTCGTTGATCAACACTGCCTTCGCAGTAGCTGAACCTATATCTAACCCTAAAAAATAAATACTCCTCATCTTAACTACCTATTGTAAAGTCTCAAGAAATGCCGATATTCGAGTCTTAAATGCTTCAGAAACAGGTTGGTTTTGTTCCACCTCTATTAACAATGTACGAATTCCTTCTTTCTCTAAGGTCCTTCTCAAATGGGGATAATTAAAAGCATACGGATCACAGAATTTTGTTTGAAGAAATACAACCCCTTTAGCACCCGAAGAGACAACTCTATCCAACAAGTAACTGGCAGGATCGTGCCCCGGCTTATGAAAAGCTGGACAAGGAACTCTCGAGAGATACATTCTCGCTAATATTTCTGTGGGATTCCCATCGTATATAGGGGGTAGAACATATGAGCGAGAACCCATACAAAGATCATCATCACAAACAAACGCCCCTGCAGATTCTATAGCTTCTATGAATCCTTGAACCTGGCAAACACTCCCACCTACTAATACCTTAGGCTTATCAACATCCTTTACAGGAAGTGCCTTAAGTGATTGAATCAAATTTTCTAACATTTCATTGTGTGCTTCTTTTTTCATCAGGAATGAACTCATTACAATAGCAAACATATCCTCCCCATTTAGAGCAGAGGGATTTTTTCTCCTTAAGGCATACAAACTCTTCATATTGCTCCTATGTCTCTCATATACCTCAATACTTTTTAGTAATCTATCTTCGGTAATTTGAACTTTGGAGATCCTCTCTAACTCTTCCTTTACCCGTTCCAGTTCTTTCATTAGGTAATTTAACGGTATATCCCCCTCTGTAAGGTTAGGAGTAGATACAATAACAACTTCCAACCCAGAAACCCGTCTTCTCCATATCTCTGCTAAGTTTTGCATAGTATCACAAGTATGACTAAACATAACCAGATCCAAAAATGAGAAATCGCCCGATAAACCCGCCTGTAGTGCACTTTTTGCAAAACTGCATGCGAAAGGCTGTAACCATTGATCTGCGAGAGGAGTCGCCCCCAAACCACCGATCACCCTCACAGGAAAGTATCCAGCAGAATGTAAAAGTTCTTGTGGTGAATATGTGCAAAAATACCCAGCAACTTTTTCTCCATCTGTTTTAGCATCCTTTGCAAACCTGTATAAATCTTCAAATACTTGATAAAAAGGCTTCAATAATTCAGAGATTTCTACTGACATACTTCCTTTCCTTAACTTATTTTGAGATACATTTTATAGTAAAACACACACCTTAACCAAACCGTCCCATACTTATTCTTAAACTCATTTAGGGTATAATTACTTTAGATTCAGGAATCTTAATAACCACAAGGATTACGCAAAGTGAAATCGAGAAAAAACACCGTTCTCCTCCTTATAATCACTCTTTTCTCGTTAACTTCTCGGATTGCATTCCCTCAGCTTTCTCCTCAACAAATAGAAGAACTAAAAAAACAAGCCAAAACAAATGGTTGGGCATTTGAAATTGGAGAAACCTCAGCAACTCGAAGACAATTAAGCAGTCTCCTCGGTTATATTCCCCCAGACCCAGAAATTGTAAGCCAAATATATCCTGAAGAAGAACCACTCAAACCTATTGAAAAACTCCCTTCAAGGTGGGACTGGAGAGAAAGAACCTCTGGCGGATTACCCCCTATACGGGATCAAGGAGAATGTGGGTCTTGTTGGGCTTTCGCAACAGTAGGTGCATTAGAATGCAACATAAAAATTAAAGATGGGATTAATGTTGACCTTTCAGAACAGTGGCTTGTTGACTGTGCAAGGGGAATATTCTGGTATGGATGTGATGGAGGAATTTCAGCTCACGATTGGCACAAAGGAACACAGACCGACTCATGCGGAGGATACGGGGCGGTACTTGAAGTTGATTATCCTTATGTAGGGTATCAAAAAAGTTGTGGCTGTCCCGTGCCCCATTACTATACAATTCGTGACTGGAAGTATGTAGGAAGTGCAATCGGAATCCCACCTATAGACTCTATAAAAACTGCAATATATAGGTACGGACCTGTAGTATGTGCTATGGAAGTAAAATCCTCCTTCCTCGCTTACAAAGGAGGTTTGTATAACGACAAAACCGAATCCAAAGCACTGCCCAATCACATGGTGGTAATAGTTGGATGGGATGATAATTATGGCAGTGGTGCTTTTATAATACGAAACTCTTGGGGACCATATTGGGGAGAAAATGGTTATGCCTATATTGAATACGGGGTCGCTCAAATCGGTTATGCTGCGAACTACATACAATACGGAGAACCCTATGATCCTTTGATAATTACTCCCCAATCAGAGTTAGCCTTCCTTTGCAGTTCAAACAACTTTGTATCGCCAAATTCTATTACCATAAAACTCGAAAACTCTGGTGAGACAAATATAAGCTGGTCTGTGGCATCTGACCAATGGTTACAAATCCAGCCTACATCAGGAACTCTCTCTCCCGGAGGATTTACAAATATATCCCTGACCCTCCTACAAATTCCCGCTACACCTGGAACATACCAGAAATCCTTCACAATAACTAATAATACCACTCAAAAAACTTCTACCTTCAGCGTAAAAATAAAGAGAGCCTTTCCTGCACCAATTACATTTACGCTCGACCAAGACCCAGGATGGGAAAAAACCGGCAATTGGCAATTTGGGGTTCCACAAGGACGGGGTGGAGACCCATCTTCAGGCTATACCGGCTCAAATGTGTTAGGCTACAACCTAAATGGTAATTACGAAGATAACATGGAAGAGGAATATCTAATTTCAGACCCAATTGACTGTTCTTCAATAAAAAATGTCTCTCTTTCATTCTACAGATGGTTAGGCATTGAGGACTCAGACTACGACCATGCAAGAATAGATATATCCACCAACGGTACTGACTGGATAAAGATATGGGAACACACAGATGGTTCATTTCAAGAAAATAGATGGACTTACTGTTCCTACAACATTTCGAACTATGCCAACCAATCACCATTACTAATTATAAGGTGGGTAATGGGACCTACAGACTACAGCGTCAATTACTCAGGATGGAATATAGACGACATCACCATTACAGGAGACCCTGTATATACTACTATCCCATACTTGATTGGTAAAACTTTACAAGAAGCTCTTAGTATTTTAGCAAGTTCAAATCTTACCCAAGGAACACTTACTTGGACTTGTCACAACTCTGTCCCTGAAAATAAAATAATTCTTCAAACTCCATCTCCTGGCAGTTCCGTTCCCATAGGTTCAACAGTCAATCTTACTATTTCCTCCGGACCTTGTTATATATCCGTTCCAAATGTTATCAATCTGCCTAATGCACAAGCACAATCGATTCTTATAAATTCAGGTCTCTCCATCGGGAACATATCCTATGCCTGCAACAGCCAAATCCCAGAAGGAAATGTTATTTCACAATTTCCTGAAGCTAACACTCAAGTGCAATATGGAAGTAGTGTAGAACTCCTTATATCAACTGGTCCCTGCCCATCCGAAGGCGAAGGAGAACAAGACGGATCCTATGACGGAGAGGGAACTCCTCTCGAGGGTAACATTGAAGGCATTCCTATTGAAGGTTATCAAGAGGGGAGTATAGAAGAAGGAGAGGGAGAGGAGCCGACAGAGGGAATTTCTGAAGGCACCCCTGAAGGAACAACAGAAGGCATCTTAGAAGGCTCAAGTGAAGGTTCTTTTGAAGGTGTAAATGAGGAAGGAACTGACGAAGGGTCTCTAAATGAGGGTGCATACGAAGGTACCTCCGAGGGCACTTCAGAAGGCACCGGCGAAGGTAATGCCGAAGGAAGTCAAGAGGGAGAAAATACAGAAGGTCAAACTCCAGAAGGTGAATATGAAGGTGCACACCAATCTCAATTTCATTCTGCTGACATTAACAAGGACAATCGCATTAATCTATCCGAGGTCTTAAGAGTAATTCAATTCTTCAACCTACTTGGGTATCATTGCGGAACATCTACCGAAGATGGGTACATCCCCGGCCCCGGAGAAAATCATGATTGCTCTCCTCATTCTTCAGACTACAATCCCCAAGACTGGACCATAAATTTACAAGAATTACTCAGACTAATCCAATTGTTTAATTCAAAAGACTACTATCCTTGTTATGGAGCGAGTGAGGATAATTTTTGTATAGAGTAAGTTTTCATAACTAAAAGTAACATATCCACCCTATAAAAGCAACCATTAAAATGAAAAGAATAATCAAACTTATTCTGACCAGTTTAACAATCGTATTTCTTTTATCTCTCATGCTTGCTCTTACTTTATATTGGCTAATAACCTATAGAACCCAAGGGGAATACTTCAACTCTGGAGGAATTTCTATTCACTACACAGTTGAGGGTAAAAGCGACCCAGTAATACTAATCCACGGCTTCGCAGTAAACTCAGACATAAATTGGAGAAGAACAGGAGTTATAAACACATTGAAAAATAACTTCAAAGTAGTATCTTTAGACCTAAGGGGGCATGGTCTTAGTGGAAAACCTCATGTTCCTAATGAGTACGGGTTAAAAATGGTTTCGGACATAATAAATCTAATGGACCACCTTAAAATTTCTAAAGCACACATAGCAGGATATTCATTAGGAGGCTTTGTTGCATTAAAACTCGCCACACTCTATCCAGAGAGAGTGAAATCTCTATCTGTGTTGGGTGCGGGATGGGAAGAGCCTAAAGAAAATAGCTTCTTCAAAAGAGCACTGAAAAATTCCGTAGAGAAGTTAGAA
>JAOAHN010000066.1 GCA_026415215.1 Candidatus Hydrogenedentota bacterium | reverse complement strand
AGATGTGTATAAGAGACAGGGGTTGAGGTATGGCAGCAAAACAATTAGAATACGGTGAAGAAGCCCGAAGGAAAATTTTGTCGGGCGTAATGAAACTAAGTAAGGCTGTAAAAGCCACTTTAGGACCGAAGGGGAGAAATGTGGTCCTTGAGAAGAAATGGGGCGCTCCTACAGTAACGAAAGATGGGGTCACAGTTGCTAAAGAGGTGGAACTTGAAGATAAGTATGAGAATATGGGTGCCCAGATGGTTAAAGAGGTGGCTTCCAAGACCTCTGATGTTGCGGGTGATGGGACTACGACTGCTACAGTGCTTGCTGAAGCAATTTTCCGTGAGGGGATGCGTTGTGTAGCAGCGGGTGCCAATCCGATGGCTATCAAGCGTGGTATTGATAAAGCTGTTGATGCTGTAGTAGAACGGCTTGCAAAAATGAGCAAGCAAGTTAAAAATGATCGTGAAGTTCTTCAAAGTGTGGCTGCTATCTCTGCTAATGGTGACCAAGAGATTGGTAAAATTATTGCAGATGCTATGGAGAAGGTGGGTAATGACGGTACCATTACTGTTGAGGAGGCTAAAGGTATCGAAACTACCCTTGAGATTGTAGAAGGTATGCAGTTTGACAAGGGTTATCTTTCCCCTTACTTTGTAACAAATACAGAGACGATGGAGTGTGTGCTTGAAGATTGTTATATCCTAATACACGAGAAAAAGATCTCGAGTTTGAAGGACCTGTTGCCACTTCTTGAACAGATTGCAAAGAGTGGCAAACCGTTACTTATTATTGCTGAGGAGGTTGAAGGTGAAGCTCTTGCAACATTAGTAGTCAATAAGATTCGCGGAACCATACACTGCTGTGCAGTAAAGGCTCCGGGATTTGGAGACCGTAGGAAGGCTATGTTGGAAGACATAGCTATCTTGACAGGTGGCTTAGCTATAACTGAAGATCTTGGTCGCTCGCTTGAAAAGATTACACTGAGTGATTTAGGTCGTGCGAAGAGAGTAGTAGTGGACAAAGATACTACTACTATTGTGGAAGGTGCAGGCAAGAGTTCCGATATTATGGGTAGGATCAACTTGATTCGCAAGCAGATTGAGGAGACTACTTCAGATTATGACCGTGAGAAGTTGCAAGAGCGTTTGGCTAAACTGGCTGGTGGTGGAGCTGTTATTAATGTAGGTGCGGCCACCGAGGTAGAAATGAAAGAGAAGAAGGCGCGGGTAGAAGATGCTCTTCATGCTACTCGTGCGGCAGTTGAAGAGGGAATTGTTCCGGGTGGTGGAGTAGCTTTACTCCGTTGCCAAGACGCTATAGATGAACTTAAACTCGAGGGCGACGAACTTACAGGTGCCCAGATTGTGAAGAGGGCTTTAGAAGAGCCACTTCGTCAGCTCGCAGCAAATGCCGGTGATGAAGGTGCTACCGTTGTCCAGAATGTTAAGCAAAAGAAAGGTTCTATCGGCTATAACGCCGAGACGGGTGAATATGAGGATTTACTGAAAGCGGGTATCATCGATCCGACTAAGGTGGTTCGTTGTGCTTTACAGAATTCATCGAGTGTAGCCGGTCTATTGCTTACTACGGAAGTGTTGGTGGCTGAAATTCCAGAACCAGAGAAGAAGTCTGCTCCCGGAGGTGGCGGAGGAATGGAAGACATGTACTAAGTAATTAGACTGCATACGAAACAAAAGTTTTGGGCGGGCAGGAAGTTTAATCCCTGCCCGCTTGACTTTATTAATGGGGTATTAATTGTATTCTATTAGAATAAAGGTAAATTTTCGAAATTCTATTTCTTTTGGTTGAGTTGTGAAACGATAATGGATCTAAGTAGATAATTTTAAGGAGGGGGGGCAAAAAATCCCAATCTTATTGCCTTTTTAGTTTTTCTATTTCTTGTTTTATTTCTTCTATTACCTCTGAGTTATAAATTTTCCTTTTATTGCCATCTTTTATTGAATATATATAAAATACTTTTCCTCCATGCTTTTTCATAAATTTCTGTTCTGTAAGCGAATGGACCTTTCCCCATTTCTGAATATATTGTGGAGCATGTTCAAAAGTTATGGGTTTTATTTGAATTCCTATGTATTTGTTGTCGACTTCAATTAAGAAATCGACATTGTAGGTTCTATCCCACTCATCTGGGGCAGGCTTAATTTTTACCTTCAGTTCAGATTCTAGCTGCTCATATATTGTTTTCTTTTCAGTTACATACCCTTCATAGGTCTTATTAATTACAAGTTCTATGACATATTTTATACAATCCTCTTCGGTTATCTCGTCGATCTCCGCTTTCATTACTTCGGATATTTTTATATATAGCTTTTTGCCTATCTCTTCTAAATATTCTTTTGGATGTATTTTTTGGAAGTAATACTTTTCCCATTCTTCGAGTGTTTTGGGGGAACATCTTCTTATTTCCTCCGAGACTGCTCCAACTTTATTTTTCTTTTGTAACCCCCACCTATTAATGGCTATGTTTAGTATCCATTCCTTCGGTATTGGTATTCCTCATGTAATTTTAAAAATTTGTCTTTCAAAGCGTAATTCATATCAAAATCTACATCGACGAGACCATGTTTTATTAAATGCATATTTATAAATGTTTTGTTCTTTAGATAAAGATATACTAATAGATGGTTTTGAATATCGTATTTCTCCTGGTCTAATTTTATGAACACCTTTTGATTGTGTAATTCCTTTTGTAAGAACTTGATTGCTTCTTCTTTCGTTTCGGGCTTGACTTTTATACCTATGAGTCTGATTTTTAGTCCATTATTTAAGATTAGTAGATGAGGAGATATAACTTCTTTGACTTGGTAGTATTCAACTTTATTTGTTTTGTCATTGTGGTTCAGT
>JAOAHN010000063.1 GCA_026415215.1 Candidatus Hydrogenedentota bacterium | reverse complement strand
CCCCATTGATTTTTGTTATTGGTTACTTTAGTTAAAATAGTATAAGTTCGAGGTTGAAGGTGGAGTGGTATTACTACTTTGTCTGGTATAACAGTTGATTCACCGTAATATTCATAAATTAGCCTCTTCTGGTGTTCGTCGATAAGCCATATTTTTATGGAATCATTGAATCCAACTCTAAGCTGAAGATCTTCTGTCTCAGTAGGGATAGAAAAAGAAAATTTTGCATAACAACAGGTTTGCTCTTTTTTACCAAAGATATCCACGAAGTTAAGTGAAATTTTGTTTTGAGAAAGTTTAACTGTAGTCCACTCTGTGATTCCTAAATCTATTTCAGGGGGAAATTGGGAGTTATGTGTTTCCTGAAAGGTTGAAGCTGAATATGGTTCTGTGATTTCCCATGTAATAACTGGACGAATTATATTTTGATAGTTATTTTCTTTTCCTCTCAAGTATTCAAAAGCACTTTCCCATAACTTGTCGCTAAAGGATGGTATTTGGTCCAATGGGAGTGCGAGCATTTTTGGCTCTTCAGTATTGCCGAAAGGGAATACCGTTATATCCTTTTGTGTGTATATACTGAGCTCTCTGTAATTCCTTTCTCGGAGTAGGTGGATTTTTCTTATAAACTCAGATGATTTTGTAGTTTCCTTTTGGGTGAATATTTTTAGGTACTCTTCGAGTGGCGTTTCTGATTCGAAATTTTCTTTTTTTCTACCGAGCAATTGTTCATAACAATTGTGACTATAGATCCAGTTATAATTTTTACTTATTGCGAGATGTATACTATATACCTTGCTTAGTTCTTCTGGAGAGTATCCGGGTTTGTGCCCAGTATCATAATCATATCCAAAGGGCCATATTCCTGGTGCAATAGAACACTTTTCCTTCCAATACTTTTTTGCTTTTGGCGATAACAGTTGAAGGAATATTCTATCTACTCCTGAAATGTAAGTAATTATCTCATCTGGATCTTTTAGTCTGTATGTGTGTTCGAGAAAGTAGTGGAAACCACCTGGCAGATTTTCTTTTGCAAGTTCCTCTAACCAGGTCAATTGAATTATCAGACCGAGGGAAAAGCCTTGTTCAGGGAATGTGATAAAGACCATTTCGGGAAAGCTCTCAATAAGGCACCTTATAATTTGTTTGCTTCTTTTCTGAACGGCTTCAATTAGCTCCTCTTTGGAGTATTTTGAGTAATCGTATCCTTTCCAATCGAAATTGTATTGTTCTCCTATATATTCAATGTCTATTGCTATTCCGTTACAACCACTATTTTTTGCGAACCATGCAAATTGACGGAAATTGTGGATAACATTTTCCCAGAGGATATCGCTGAACCAATCTAAGTAATTGTCAAAGGCTATCTTTAAAAATGTTTGCATGCCCAATTCTTTACATATTTTATTTGCTATTACAGCTTTTTTAAATGTCTCGTCTTCTTCACCTATTGTCCATGGTTTTTTGTCTGTGTCCCAGATGTTAGAACTCCATTCTCTTGCAACATAGTCGAGAAAAAAAGCATCGATACCATTTTGTTTCCAAAGTTGGGCATCGTCGATTATTTGTTGTGGGGAGGCCGAGAAAAGGATAGTTTTGGGTATTGATACACTACTGCTACCGTATCCATATTGATTGAAAATAATTTGGTTAACTGCTAATAAGATAAAAGTGATATGAGTTAGAAACATACCAAATCTCCGCGTTTGGTAATTTTTAGATTTCATTCCGTTAAAATTATAATCTTTCTGTATGGTAATTCAATATAATTTTTGGTGATTTTAAGGATGACGGTTATGGATAAATATGTGGAGTTCAAAGGAACCACGATAATAGCTGTAAAAAGAAATGGGAAAATTGCAATTGCTGGAGATGGGCAAGTAACTTTGGGTGATACAGTGATAAAGGAAACTGCTAGTAAAATTAGACGGATTTATAACGGGAATGTGTTAGTTGGTTTTGCAGGGTCTGTAGCAGATGCTTTTGCTCTATTTGAGAGATTTGAAGGGAAATTAGAGGAGTACAAAGGTAATCTTTTGCGAGCTGCTGTTGAGTTAGGAAAATTATGGAGAACCGATAAGTATTTGAGGCAACTTAATGCGATGTTAGTTGCATGTGATAAAAATTCATTATTGCTCATATCGGGGACTGGAGAGATAATAGAACCTGATGACGATTTAATTGCAATAGGTTCGGGGGCAGGGTATGCATTGTCGGCTGGAAGAGCTTTGATGAAGCACACTCAATTGAGTGCTGAAGAAATTGCAAGAGAATCATTGGTATTAGCATCACAAATTTGTATATATACTAACAACAATATCACAATCGAAGTTTTGTAATTTTTAAGGAATTTTTTATTACTCTCTTTGCATGTTTAAAATTTATATACTTATGAAACCCTTGTAAATTGAGGCTGAAAATATATTGGTAAAAATTAAGGAAAAAAATTTGCTTTTTGCATTTAAATTTGTTCATTATCAATTTTTAGATTCAACTAAAGTTGAATAAGAGGAAAGTGTGACAGCCTGTAGTTGTCACGAAAACTTTCCTCATCAAAAACAAACAGTAAGGAGAGTTTAAGATGGCCGCTGCAAAAAAAACCGCTGCAAAAAAAGCACCAGCAAAAAAGGCTGCTACTAAAAAGGCTTCGGCAAAGAAGAAGTAGCAATTAAAATTTTAGAGCCATCAATTTTTCTTTTCGGCCTACAATTGAAGAAATTGTAGGCCGAAGTTGTTTTTAGGAATTTTCACATGGAAAGGGTAAAAAAAGTTTGTTTTGAAAATTTGTTAGAAAGAGCTGTTGAGAATTCTGCTCCTGGTGCGGTTGCATATATAGGAAGAGTAGATGAAGTATTTTATTGGGGAAGTGTTGGCAAAAAAAGTTTAATACCTGAAGAAGAAGTAAACACTATAGATACTATATATGATCTTGCATCTCTAACTAAGGTTGTGGCAACCACAACAGCTATAATGCTACTTTACCAAGAAGGAAGGCTTAGGTTAGACGACTCGATTATTGAGTACATTCCTATTGGTAGGTTTAAAAATATTTCTATAAGACATTTACTTTCTCATAGTTCAGGGTTGCCCGCACATGCGGAGTGGTATAAGGAGATAAATTCGATTGAAGATTTTTTAATAAAGATTTACAAAACGGATTTATTATTTCCTCCTGGGAGTAATCACTTGTACTCTGACTTTGGATTTATTCTCTTGGGTCATATTGTGGAGTTAATTACGGGGAGAAGCTTTGAGAGTTACTGTAGGCTTAATATTTTTGAGCCTTTGAAAATGACATCTACATTTTTTAAAGTACCCAATGAGCTTATAGGTAGGTGTGCTCCCACAGAATTGTGTGGCTGGAGGAAAAAGATAATAAGAGGTGAAGTCCACGATGAAAATGCTTATGCATTAGGAGGTGTGGCAGGTCATGCCGGATTATTCTCGACTGCAGAGGATCTCGGGAGGTTCTGTAGAGCAATGATTCACAAGAAACTTTTAAAAGCGGAAGTTATTGAAGAAATGGCAACAAGTAGAGTAGTGCTTAGCTACCCTTGGCAAGTATTAGGCTGGAAGACGGATCCATATTGGGATAGTATTGAAGGTGTCATTCCATTTAGAACAGCATTGGGGCACACTGGTTTTACGGGAACATGCCTTTGGTGGGATAGGTTATCAGGGTATTATGCAATTTTGCTTAGTAATTCTTGCCATCCGAGTAGAACCAGAAGGGATAACAAGAAGTTGAGAAAAACATTTTTTAATGGGATTTCCATCTTAATTAACCCTCCAAGATTTAACACTCACCCAGGTATTGATGTTTTGGGGAGAGATGATTTTAAAATTCTTAAAGGTGCAAAGATAGGGGTATTTACGAATTCTTCTGCTATAAGTGTTTCCGGTAAAACTGCGTTAGATATTTTAACATCTTCTGATAAGTTCACTGTGACATGTTTATTTGCAGGTGAACATGGATTAAAGGTTAGTGAAGAAGCAGGAAAAGGGGAGGTTAAGGAGCAGTTTAATGGTATTCCTATTATTGATGTTTACTCAGGACAAAAGGATTCTTCTAAAAAGAAGCAATTGCTTAAAAAGTTAGATTGGATAGTTATAGATATCCCGGATATAGGAGTAAGGTACTACACATATTTGGCATCGGTCTGCAAGCTGTTGGGTATCGCTGTGGAATATGATGTAAAAATATTAGTATTAGACAGACCTAATCCTCTCGGTGGAGAATTGATAGAAGGTCCTTTGCCTGATAATAACTTCATAGGTAATGTTTGTTGGGGGCGCGTGCCAGTAAGGCATGGGATGACTGTCGGAGAGAGTTGTATTTACATGAAAAGGACTATGAAGGATTTGGGGTCAGCGAATGTAGATGTTATTAAGGCAGATGGATGGTTTACAGACCTTATGTGTGATAGGTTGGATTTAGCCTGGTTACCTCCTTCTCCAAATATTTTGGACTTTGAGACCGCTTTGTGTTATATCGGGACTTGTCTGTTTGAGGGAACAAATTTAAGTGAAGGTAGGGGCACTGATTTCCCATTTAAGATGGTAGGGGCACCTTGGTTAAAAGCTAAAGATGTTATAGAGATCCTTCCAGATTACTCATTAGCGGGTGTGAAATTGAGTGCTTGTAGTTTTATTCCCAGGCCGGTTTTGGGTAGGGTTTCGCATCCGAAATATATGGGCGAGAAGTGTGAGGCTATAAAAATTGAAGTCATAGACCCATATAGATTTAGGCCATTTATTCTTGGGTATGAGTTATTGATTGCGATAAGTAAACTTAATGGGGATGCATTAAAATTTAACGATTTCTTTGATAAACTTGCAGGAGGAAAATTTATAAGGGAATCTATTGACTCTGGAATAGCTTATACCTCTATAAGAGATAAAATTGAAGAGGATATTAATGAGTTCAAACTTCATAAGGTTTCTCTTTATTCTTCGTTAAGCGACGAGAGGAAGAAGATGGGATGTTGAAGGTGTAGTTATTTTAGATTGCGTTTAGTAATTGCTGGATTTTTTATCCATTCGTTAATTGAGGATGTTTTTTCTTGACTGAACTGTTTTAACTCTATTTTGAAAACTGCCGTTTCTGATTGATGAGGGTAAGTTTAATTGGCCATGTTTGGCGATAGATATATCTTATATTTAGCAGGGATTGTGGAGAATAATTATTAGTATGAGAGTTTTGTTGACACTCTGTTCGGTTAGGATAATAGCCTTTTATATCTCCCCAATGTTTCTTTCTACTTTAGTACCCTTATTACTTCGGAGTTAAATCGTATTCTGTTTGAGTTTTCAATGAGTGCTTTAGATTATGTTTAGTAATGCTTCTAACATTCGATCTGTTACTACCACTATTCTTGCAGATGCTTCATAAGCCCGTTGGAAAAGAAGTAAATTCGTAACTTCTTCATCGAGGTTCACGCCAGAGACCTCTTGCCTTCTTTGTGAAAAGTCTCTTATGAAATTTCGTTCCATTTCTAAAATATCTAAATTTGATCTTGCATTTACACCAACCTTCACAATTAGTGATTGGTAGAATTCATCTGCAGTTTGAGTTGAGTTCGATAAGATTTTTCTTGTCCTCAGTTGAGCCATTGCGAGAGCAGAGGTATTATCACCTGTCTCGCTGTTGTTTGAACTTGTGCCTGAACTGAGTAGCCTTGGATTTCGAATAAGTTCGGGGTTTACCGAGATATTTTTCGCTGTGTAACCTGTGAAGAATGGGTTTAACTGGAATGCATTTAGAAATCCTGATGAGTCGTTTGCGAATCTGAAAGAATAGCCGGGATTAGGGGAAATTGATAAGTAGCCTTGCGGATTGATTGAGGCTGAAAGATACGAACTTGCGTTTATAGAAGCTGTAATATCGTTTAGTGAGTTTGTATTAGGGTCGACTGATATCGTTAATGTTTCCGCTAAGTTTCCTAAACTGTCATATACCAGAATTTGGAATGAACCGTTGTTTATATCAAAGGGTAGATTCAAATTAGAAAGTGGAATAGTTGATGAAGATGCAGATATGTAAGAAGCTAAAGTAGTAGAGTATAGTTCGAGGCCTCTTCCTTGACTGTGGATGGAATTAATAGCTCCGACTATCGCCTTAGTTAGCTCGTCGAGTTGTTGTTTAATTTCTCGTAGGTAATTATCTCTAACTCTTAACATTCCCGCAAGTGTACCGTCAGGTATTATAGCTTTTTCATTGTTATCTTCAAATACTACTGAAAGGAAGTCAGGTCTCGAAGGATCTATAGAGTTATCAACGACTGCTTTTAGAGCACGATATCTTGTTCCGCCTACTATTTCAACTCCACCGAGTATCACATCTACTTGTCCATCATCTCTTTCTCGTGTGGATATGGATATGATTTTGGAAAGTTGATCAAGTAACAAGTCTCTACCGTCTCTAAGGTCATTGGCTTTTTTCCCAGATATTTCAGAATCTCTTATGTTCCTGTTATACTCCGCAATTCTTTTGAGGAGGGAGTTAATCTGTTCTATGTTTGTTCTAATTTCCTCATTAACATCAGATTCTATTAGATATATTTGGCGGGCTAATTCATTAAGGGAATTTGCTAAGGCTACTCCTTCGGTAACCAACGAAACTCTTACGGAATCCTGTTCAACATTCCCTGCAAAGTCTTGAAGAGCATCGAAGAACCTCGCAAGGCGAGAACTGAAACCATTTTCCCCCGGTTCTTGGAATATATCCTCAATTCTTGTGAAGTATGTGGCTATATTT
Source organism: Candidatus Hydrogenedentota bacterium (assembly GCA_026415215.1). Classification (GTDB taxonomy): domain Bacteria; phylum Hydrogenedentota; class Hydrogenedentia; order Hydrogenedentales; family Hydrogenedentaceae; genus Hydrogenedens. The sequence goes on along the minus strand of JAOAHN010000063.1, from coordinate 81,776 downwards.
TCACATCTACCGAATGCAGAGTATTGCTGTCTATAAATACTGTCCAGAAAGGTTTCTCTTATTCTGTTTATCCCAGCGACGGCTGGACCTCTGCCTACAACTCCGTAGGGCCTGTAATTAGGCATTTGTGTGGTTACATCTACTCTTTGTCTGGAATATCCCTCAGTGTTTGCATTGGCTATGTTATGACCAGTTACATCTAACTGGACTTGAGCTACTAACATTCCAGATCTTGCTATGTCAAGAGCACTAAATAAAGTTCCCATACTAAACTCCATTTTTGAATTACTAAACAGCAATTCCTATACCAATTATCGGCAATTCTTGTTAAATGTTTAGTATCAAGAGTTTTTTATTTAATACCTATTTCGGAGTAAGAAGGAAATTTTTTCCTTCTATCGGAAAAGTTTTCGATAGTGATTTGTTTGTTTTGAAGATCTACAAAGGCTGAATATAATATTACATTGCTTGAAATATTTTGGAGGTAGGTATGAATATAGATGAACTGTTTCAGTTAGTGTTAGAAGAAAAGGCATCGGATTTGATAATCAGTGCGGGAGCACCACCTATTTTGAGGATAAACGGGCAGTTGTTTAGGACAAGGACAGATCCGCTTACTCCAGAAGCTACTAAAAAACTCATTTACAGTTTCTTAACGGAAGAACAAAGAATACAGTTTGAGAAAGAAAGAGAGCTTGATTTTTCCCTTGCCTATGGACGGAAACACAGGTTTAGGGTAAATGTTTATTATCAAAAGCAGTGTGTTTCTGCAGCACTTCGTCCGATTCCTGATAAGATACCTACTCTTGCGGAGTTGGGGCTACCAGAGCATATCAAGGAGTTAGCAAATGCGAGGCAAGGTTTAGTTTTAGTTACGGGACCCACTGGTAGTGGGAAAACTACAACCCTTGCCTCTATAATAGACATTATCAATAATACGAGGGCGTGTCACATTATCACAATAGAAGATCCAATAGAGTATGTGCATATCCATAAGAAAAGCATAGTAGACCAGAGAGAAATAGGGGGAGATACTCTAAACTTTGCTCGTGCATTGAAGTATGTTTTAAGGCAGGCACCAGATGTTATCCTGGTTGGAGAAATGAGAGACCTTGAGACAATTCAAGCGGCGCTAACCGCATCGGAAACTGGTCATTTAGTTTTCGCTACTCTTCATACTAATGACTCTATTCAGACGATCGACAGGATAATAGATGTTTTCCCTGCTGAACAGCAACAACAGATAAGATTTCAGCTTTCGATGGTTCTTCTTGCGGTAATATCTCAGAGATTATTACCTCGTAAGGATGGGAGTGGTAGAGTTTTAGCATATGAGATACTGAAGGCTAACACGGCTATATCTAATTTGATAAGAGAGGGTAGAAATTATCAGATATATAGTGTGCTGGAAACTGGTTTCAAGGAAGGTATGATTACATTTGATAGATGTCTTAAAAATTTATACTTGGAAGGTGCAATTTCTTATGAAGATGCGATAGCGAATATGAAGAACCCCTCGGAACTTAAAGAGTAAATTGTGTTATTTAAGATTGGTTAGCCCTTGAGAAACTCTAATACAATCTCAGCTATGAGTGCGGTCCAGCCAGTTTGGTGTGAAGCTCCTACTCCTTCGCCAGTATCGCCATTAAAATATTCGTAGAATAAATATAAGTCTTGCCATAGTTTTTGACCTCTAAATCTGTTCCAGCTACTCAAGGATGGTATTATTCCGTGGGCATTAGGGGTGAAGAGATCAATAATTCTTTTTCTAATCTCTTGGGCAATTTCGTGAAAATTTTTTCCTTTTAATGGTTCATTAGAATCCTCCTCGAATCGATAATCGGGAAAACAGAGATGTAATTTTTCAAGGTAATCAATGAATATGTAGTTGAGAGATAACCAGATTGGACCGTACCAATTCGTGTTGCCTCCAAACATTCTTGACTCGAGTTCTCCAGGACAGTATATGATTTCGTAGTGTGTATGAGGGGTAGATATGTAAAGGGGATTTTTTCGATGAAGTCGAGAAAGAGACCTGATTCCAAAGTTGGACAGAAACTCCGATTCGTTTAGTGCATGGGAAAGAACCTTTTGAATTTGTGATTCATTGACACTAAGTAAAACATAAGTATCTTTGTTAGTAAGGGGGTTTTGTATAAGTTTTACAAATTTTGCAAATGATTTATCATTAACGAAAAGTTCTTCGATACATTTTTCGATGTCGTGAGATAAATTTTTAGGAACTAATGTAATTCCAAAAATGGGCATAAGCGATGTGAAGTTTTTTATATGTAGTTGAAATTCTTTATCCTCTACTCTAATTATTGGATAGAAAAAACCTTCCTCTTCATTCCAATATTTATACCTTCCTTGGGACTGAAGTAGTAGTATGCTTTGTTTTAGGATATGTAGAAGCCTAATAATCAATGGTTCTAAAAGTGGGAGTTCCCCAATCAAGTTAAATGCAAGTTCCACTACATTTGAGATTAGGAATGGTGTCCAAAACAGTGCTTGAGAATCCTCAGAGATTAGCCTATTTTCTATATATCTATCGATTATTTGTAAATTATCGAGTCCTATCAGGCCATCCTCAAGTATACTTCTCCCTTTTGAGTCTTTTTGATTAAGCCAACCAATTAAGTAGGTGTATATGGAACAGAATATATTTTTTAAAAAACTGTTTAGAAGATGTTGTTTTGTTTCAACAGTGGAGGTTTGAATTTTTTCCAAAATCTTGTTTATTCCCCACGGTATAACTGGAGGAGTAATAGAAGAAAAGTTCCACTCTGATGATGGGATTTGTCCTGCAGGACTTTGGTATTTGTTTGATAAGAATAGCTCTATTTGCTCTATTGCAAACTGAGGGTCTATTTTTGCTGTTGGTATGAGAATAAAAGGTAAGTCCCAAGATGCGAACCAGGGATATTCCCATTTGTCTGGCACTGCTATGATGTGGTTTGCTTTGAAATTGCGCCATTTCTCAAAATTTTCATTTACGATATTAGGTGCTACTTTATGGAGTATTTTTAGCCATTCTTCTATATTGAGGTTATATAGGATTCGAGTCCAAAGAAGTCCCGCATAGGTTTGTTTTAGGAGGTTTTTATATTCAGATTTTAGTTCAGTAGGGAGAATTCTCTCATAGAAGTCTTCACATTCGAGTTTTCTGCACATTAGTATATTGTCTGAATCCTCAATAGGAGGATTACTCGGTAATTCTTGGATTGATGAAAGTCTTAGAGTAACAACAGCAGAGGAATGAGGTGATATGGAAAAGTTAAACCATACCCCTACTTTTGTTCCTTTGTCCCGATCTGAAAGAAATTCACTATTGTTATGCACCACCGCTTGGGTGAATGCATCTCGTCTACTTCTTGGGAGGTTTAGGAATTTTTGTAAATTCTCAGGGTAGGCGTCGTTTTCAGAAAATAGGAATTGTGGTATGACAGAAGGAGTAGTAGAAACTATTTCCAGTCTGTATTCACCAAGTTTTGGGTGAGAAAAGACAATCTGTGAGGGTCCAGCTTTGTGGATTGAAGGTTTCCTTTCAAATCTTTCGAGGAGAGACGCCCATATCCAGGTATTTCTATACCAGAACTGTGGAATTATGTGAAGTGGCTTGGGTTCACTACTCCTGTTGAAACCCGTAATTCTTATAATAATGTCTGAAGGTGTATTTTTTGCAATTTCAACAAATATGTCAAAGAAGTTTTCTCTGTCAAATATGTTGGAGTGGACTATTTCAAATTCTGGGTCGAAAATCATTAGTTTATAGTTCTCTTCTTTGATTAATCCATATGGAAACTCGTCACAGGGGTATCTATACATTGCTCTTGCGTATGAATACGAAGGAACTGCATCTAAATAAAAATAGAGCTCTTTTACATCTTCTCCATGTATTCCTTCAGTTCCGCCTAAGCCGAAAAATCTCTCTTTAAGTATGGGGTCTTTGGCATTCCAAAATGCAAAAGAAAAACAAAGGGAGCCTGATGAATCAGACCATCCAAATATTCCATCATCGCCTGTAAGGTAATTTCTTTGATGGGCAGTTTCAAAGGTAGTGTAATGCCAAGCATCTTGATTATTAGCAAAGCATTCTCTAACTGTGCCCCATAATCTTTCAGGTAGATAGGGTCCCCATTTTCGCCAGTCTACTGCACCCTCTGATAAATCTCTGAGTCTGTCTATTTCTGCTCCCATGGTAAGATCCCGAGTTAAGTATGATAATTAGCTTTCGAGTTTATTATACTAAATTGACTTTTTATGGGTGTAGATAATTTCTAAGAGTCAAATATAAGAAAGGTAATTAGTGTGAGTAAGTATAGAGAGTTGACCATCTCTATTTTAGGTGGTGGAGGAGAAATTGGAGCTAATACTATTGAAGTTTGTTACGGTTCGGAAGGAATTCTCCTTGATTGTGGAATTCATCCCAAGAAGGAAGGTTATGAAGCACTACCTGAATTTGATATGATGTCCCGATTTCCAGATGCTGTTCTGGTTACTCATGGACACATAGACCACTGTGGCGGTCTGCCCTACTTAACGAGGCTTTTTTCTCATTTTAGAGTTCATGCTACGCTTCCTACTATTAGAATTATGGAGCGTATGCTACATAATAGTGTTGTTGTGATGAGCACTTTGAGGAGAGAAAGGGGAATAGTAGAGTATCCCTTGTATAACCACGAAGATGTTGAAAATTTAATAGAGGTTACTCGTGCGCATCTATACAAAGAAATTTTTGAAGTCTCACCTCATGGTGTCATTAAGGCAATGTTTAACCCGGCAGGTCATGTATTGGGGAGTGCGAGTATACTGCTCGATATAGAAGGTCATAAGATTTTATATACTGGCGATATATCTGGTGGGTATCAGGAACTTTTGGGACCTTATGAACCTATTGAGTGGCTTGACTGCGTAGATACCATGATCGTAGAGTGTACCCAAGGAGCAGTAGATGAGAGACAAGTTAATCCGTACTTTGATGAGGCATTAAATTTGGCGGGTGCTATAAATGAGGTGATTGATAGGTCTGGAAGTGTGCTTATTCCTACTTTTGCTCTTGGTAGAACCCAAGAAATTGCAAATATATTGGCTCGCCTTCAAGAGGAAGGCGTTTTGAAAAAGGTGCCGATTTATTTGTCTGGTTTAGGAAGGGCAATCTATGAGATTTACGAGCAGTTTAAGGAGTACCTGAATGAGAAGTCTATACTTAGACCGTTAAGGTCTTTTAGGAAGCTGGGCAATGTGTTAGATAAGAATGTGGTTAATCAGTTGATAGGGGAACCGTCCATAATTATAGCTACCTCGGGGATGATGGTTGAAAACACCCCTTCTGCGTTGATAGCAGAAAGGATGGTTATGTCAAAACACCACGGAATCTTTTTTGTGGGATATGTTGATCCCGACACTCTCGGTTACAGACTTTTGACATCTGAAGAGGGAGATAAATTAGCATTTCAACTTGATGCCGAACCAGTTGAGGTTAAACTTCGGAACATTAGAAGGTTTCACTTTAGTGGCCATGCATATAGGAGTGCTTTGGTTAAGTTAATAGAATCTTATAATCCGGAGAATGTAATAGTAGTTCATGGTGATCCGCCTGCCTTAGAATGGATGAGAGAGCACCTGAAGGATAATTACAATTGCATTGTGCCGGGAAATGGAGAAAAAATCTCTTTTCAGGTTTAGAATGTTAGAGGCCCTAATTATAAAAAGGCTTAAAAGAAGAGTTCTTGCATTAGTCTCTATAGCTTTACTGAATTTTGTTAGGTTACTTGGCTTTAGGTTAGCAAGAAGAGTAGGGGTGGTTTTAGCTTTCCTTGCTTATTATCTGGTGCCTCGTGTAAAAAAAATAGGTATGAAAAATTTGAATATTGCTTTTGGCGATTCGTTCGATAAGCAGAGAAAGAAGGAGATTTTATGGAAGGCAGTTAAAAACATGTGTCTTGTAGCTGTAGAGTTTCCTTATATGCCATACCTTGCAAGCATAAGATACCGAGGAGTAGCAGATTACGAGGGGATTGAACACATTGAGGAATATATTGAGGGAAAAAAAGGAGCAATATTCATAGGAGCCCATCTCGGCAATTGGGAAATGATGGCTTCTTTGATGTGTAGCCACGGTTACCGGGTAGTGGAGGTAGTCAGAAACTTTGATGACCCGATTATGGATAGGAAAATAGACGAAATTAGGAATAATTCGATGATCAAGACCATCTCTAAGGATAGCTCATCGAATGAGATAATAAAATTAATTAAGGAAGGATGGTTTGTAGGAATTTTGGTTGACCAATCACCGAGAGATAATGCGGTCCCCGTCAAGTTTTTTGGAAGGGAGTGCTGGGCAACAATGGGACCTGTTTTCTTACATCTTCGCACGGGTGCGCCAATTCATCCGGTTTTGATGATTAGAAAAGAGGATGGTTCTTTTCTGCTTAGGATACTACCCGCACTTAATCTTGAAAGGACAGGAAATCTACGAAGAGATTTACTTCATAATACTCAGATTTGTCAAGATGCTATTGAATCTTTAGTTAGAGATTATCCTGAACAATGGTTATGGTTCCATGATAGGTGGAAGCCACGCGACCAACTCAGATTGAGATGGGAAAGATTTAAAGATGGTTGATATTTGATACAATTTGAAGTAAGAAAATATTTGATTATTAGTTGAAAGGTTGAGTATGAGTATCGTATTAGTGACAGGCTCTGGGGGATTGATAGGGTCAACTGCGGTTAGAAGATTTGCTCGAGAAGGTATGAGTGTAGTGGGGATTGACAATAACATGAGAGAGTATTTTTTTGGCTCAGATGGTAGCACTCGTTGGTGTATAGAAAGGCTTAAGGAGGAGCTTAAGAACTATATTCATTATGATGTAGACATCCGGGAGTTTGAGAGTGTTGAAAGGATTTTCAGTGAGTATTCGAGAGATATATCTTTAGTGATACACACTGCAGCACAGCCGAGCCATGACTGGGCAGCAAAAGAACCTTTAACTGATTTTGCAGTAAATGCTGTAGGTACCCTAAATTTGTTGGAACTTACCCGTAGGTATTGTCCTGAAGCAGTTTTTATATTTACTTCGACGAATAAAGTTTATGGCGATTTGCCTAACTATTTACCTTTAATTGAAAAAGATACGAGGTGGGAGATTCATCCTTCACATAGGTGGGCAGAGTATGGTATCGACGAGAGCATGAGTATAGACCAGAGTTTGCATTCTATTTTTGGAGCATCTAAAGTAGCAGGGGATGTAATGGTGCAGGAATATGGAAGATATTTTGGGATGAAAACAGCGGTTTTCAGAGGAGGATGTCTTACAGGCTCCCAGCATTCGGGGGCGGAACTACACGGTTTTCTTGCCTACTTAATGAAATGCGCGTTGACAGGTAGGGAATACAAAATATATGGATATAAAGGAAAGCAAGTAAGAGATAACATTCATTCGGAGGATTTAGTAGAGTGTTTTTGGGAAGTTTATAAAGCACCAAGGATTGCAGAGGTTTACAATATAGGAGGAGGGAGATATAGCAATTGCTCCCTAATTGAGGCTATTTATATGTGTGAGGAAATTACAGGGAAAAAGTTAAATTATACTTATATAGATCAGCCAAGGAGAGGGGACCATATATGGTGGATTAGTGATATTAGGAAGTTTCAGTCTCACTATCCTGGTTGGAAGCTTACTTATTCAATTTCACAGATATTAGAGGAGATTTACCATGGCCTCAAAGGCCGAGCATGACTTAAAGCCAGTCCCCCAAAACAAGTTGTTATACTCGATACTTATTCCTGCTCACAACGAAGAAAATAATATTGCTATTACTGTTAGAGAGATTGCTACAGAGCTAAGAAAAGAGAATATACCGTTTGAGATAGTAGTAGTTAATGACAATAGTATTGATAAGACAGAAGAAGTAGTAAATTCTCTAAAAGATGAATTGCCTGAGTTAGTGTTGGTAAGGAATCTTATGCCTCCCGGATTGGGGAGGGCAATAAGAAGTGGTTTGAAGTGCATAAAGGGTGATGTTGTGGCGATAGTAATGGCTGATAGGTCTGATGATCCTGGGGATGTTGTTAGGTGTTATCGGAAGATTGAGGAGGGCTATGATTGTGTGTTTGGTTCTCGTTTTAGAAAAAGTAGTAAGGTAGTTCAGTATCCGCCCATAAAGTATATTGCAAACAGAGTCGTGAATAAGTTTTTGCAGTTGTTATTCTTAACCCGATTTAATGACCTAACGAATGCTTTTAAGGTATATAGAAGACATGTAATAGAGAGTATAAGTCCTTTGCAAGCTTCACACTTCAACATTACTATTGAGATGTCACTTTCTGCTTTAATAAGGAGATACAAAATAGCTGAAATACCTATTTCTTGGTATGGAAGGACATGGGGCCAATCAAAACTCAGACTTAGGGAAATGGGAAGAAGATACCTTTGTACAATGCTTATGATTTGGTTCGAAAGATTACTAATACTCGATGATATAATGACTGAAAAAAAATACATTGATAATAGTATTAAATGAGGATGTTTCTTCTTAAGAGTTCCCTATACTTGCTCCACTCTGGCTCATTCTCAAAAATCCATTTGTAATATTCTTTTTGAGTGAGTTTTTCGCCCGCTTCTTCATCTACAACTACTGTGCAGTTCTTATGTAATTGTAAGGCTGTAGCAGAAATCATAGCGGTGAAAGGTCCTTCTACCGCCTTTGCTACAATGTCACTTTTATGTTTACCAGTGACTAACACTACACATTGCTCAGCTTCAAGTATCGTACCTACTCCCATTGTAATTGCTCTTTTTGGCATTTCTTCCGGATTTGGAAATAAGTGTTTGTTTTGCTCAATGGTTACTGGAGAGAGAGATTTTTCCCTTGTTCTAGAAAACATAGAAGATAGAGGTTCATTGAAACCGATGTGTCCAGATTCACCTATACTTAGAATCTGAAGGTCAATTCCTCCAAAGTCTTTTATTTTTTCTTCGTATCTCTTACACTCTGTTTGTATGTCTATGGCGCATCCGTTGGGTATGTTAATATTTCGAGGATCTATATTTATATGCTTGAAGAAATTATTGTACATATAGTAATGATAAGATCCTGGGTGGTCAGGTGGGATCCCTATGTATTCATCTAAGTTAAAAGTCACTGCTAAAGAAAAGTCTAACCCATCATTTTTGTGCATTTCGATGAGTCTTTTATAAAGCGGGATCATGGTTCTTCCGGTAGCGAGTCCTATTACGAGGTGTGGTTTTTCTCTTAACTTTTCTGAGATAATATAGGCAACTAAATTAACTGCATGTTCTGATGTTGGCATTAGGATTACTTGCATGTTTTCCTCCTAACCGAGAGAAAGTTTTTTAGGTAGTGCGTATGACCAAAACAAAAGTATACACAACGATAGAGGAAATCTTCCACGCCTTAACTCATGGAGTAGGTGCGGTATTGACTATTGTAGGTTTTTTGATAATGTTAGTATTGAGTCTAAAGAATGGGAATCCTTGGGTTATTGCAAGCGTGGTAGTTTTTAGTGTGGCTTCTTTTGCAGTTTATATTAGTTCTACTTTGTATCACTCTTTCCCTGCTGGGAGAATAAAGAAGATTTTTAGGGTGTTAGACCATACTTCGATATTCTTATTGATAGCTGGAACATATACTCCTTTTTTGCTTGTTTATATGAGAAATGTTTGGGGATGGAGCTTGTTTGGAATTCTGTGGTCTTTAACAGTTATTGGTTTCTTCTTTAAATTGTTTTTTACCGGCAAGTTAGATAAACTTGCAACTATTATTTATATACTGATGGGCTGGATTGCTTTAGTGGCGATAAAGCCAGCTATTTCTTACATACCATTTCCTGCTTTGATGTTAATGTTGGTAGGTGGTATTTTTTACACTGTTGGGGTTTTATTTTATCTTTGGGAGAAGTTGCCGTTTCACCATGTTATATGGCATCTGTTTGTATTGTCTGGGACGCTTGTGCATTTTATAAGTATATTTAGCTATGTAGTGCTTAAGAATTCATAAGGTCAGTTGCCATATTTGCGTTTTTTTATATTACTTTAATAATTGCATCTACTAATCTGTCTATGTTCTGTGTCGTAATTCCAGCTACATTTATTCTTCCACTTTCAACAATGTAGATTGAAAATTCTTCTCTTAGCCTCTTTACCTGTTCTTTTGATAAGCCTGTGTATGAGAACATTCCTTTTTGTTTTAGTATATGAGTAAAATCTTTATTTAAGTCTTTTTCTTTAAGTTTTTCTACCAGGAGACACCTCATATCTTTTATTCGTTGACACATTCGATTGAGTTCTTCTAACCATTCTATTTTTAACACCTCATCCGAAAGTATTGTATTAATAATTTGTGCTCCATGTGAAGGTGGATTCGAATAATTGGTTCTTATTACCACCTTTATCTGACTTAGAGCTTTTTGTACGAACTCCTTGTTTTCCCCTATTGTAAGTAAAGCACCGCATCTTTCGTTATATAATCCGAAGTTTTTAGAGAAGGAATAGCAGATAAAAAGTTCGGGAACATTGTTTGCCATTATTCTTATGCCTATTGCATCTTCTTCTAACCCATCGCCCAAGCCTTGATAAGCAAAGTCCACTAATGGGAGAATTCCTTTTCTATTTAGGATATTGGATATTTCTTCCCACTGTGATTTGTCTAAATCGAGACCAGTGGGGTTATGACAACACCCATGTAAAAGCATCACATCCCCAGAAGGTATTTTTTCCGCTGTAAGTTTCAAGGAATACCAATTAAGTGATTGAGTTAAACTATCGTAGTAAGGGTAAGTAGTTACTTCATGCCCTGCCATTTGGAATATCTTTGCATGATTCTCCCATGTTGGATCTGGAATCCATATTCTTTTGTGACCAAAATTATTTCTTAGAAAGTCTGCGAATATTCTTAAAGCGGAAGTTCCTCCAACAGTTTGGACAGTTCCAACCCTTTCTTCCTCACATATTTTGCAGTTTTCCCCTAATACTAACCTTTGAGTTTTTTCGCAGAACTCTGGTAACCCTGATATTGGTAAATAAGTTTTTGTTTTTTCCTTCTCTAATATAATACGCTCTGCTTTTTTCACTGCATTAAATATTGGAGTATTATTGAGGTTATCCTTATATACCCCTACGCTCAAGTTTATCTTCTGTTGATTAGGGTCTCTTTGGAATAGCTCAGTTAGACCCAGAATGGGGTCTATTGGTGCCTTCTGTAATTTTTCTAACATATCACCCTCATTAGTTCGTTTTTAGTGTGATTGAGATTTTCTCGCTTTTTCATCAAGTTCAAGTTCGTATCTGTCTACCTCTGTAAGGTATCTATCCACTACTATTATTAAGTGAAAACCGTACCTTGTTTCTACTACATCACTGAGTTGTCCAATTGGAGCAGACCATACATAGGCTTCAAATGCTGGATCAAAAGAATTCCTACCGTAGTATCCTAAGTCTCCTCCTCTTCGAGCTGTCGCACTGTCGTTGGAATATTCTCTCGCTATTTTTTCGAATGACTCACCTTTTAGGATTTTCTCTCTTAATTCGGTAATGGATTTTAATGCTCTTTGTCTATCTGCGGGGTCAGCTGGGTTAAATTTGATAAGTATGTGCTTTGCTCGAACATAGGAAGTTCGAGGCTTAAATTGTCCTGAGAGCCATATAAATAACAGCATAACTACTATTAGTAGGATTATCCCGCCCCAGATATATTTAGTCCAATCAAAAGGCTCTTTATCTGAAGGTAGATCTTCATAGAGATGTTTTAGCACACTTTTAGATTTGTCAGTTTTTCCGTTTTCCATATCCTTAGTGAGAATTCCTCTATATATCGAGAGAGTTTAGCATATTACCATAAAGATTTGCATAGAAGGTAATCACAATAAAACCTATTATTGCTCCTACGATTAGCATGACTAAGACATTTAGAATTTTGGTAGTTGCTCTTATTGTATATTCCGCATCTCTGAGAGCATATTCCGACAATTTGTGAAGTGTTTCATCGAGTTTTCCCGATTGTTCTCCTATGGTAATCATCTCTTGAGCTACTCTTCCTATCCAAGGTGCTCTTCTGAAAGCTTTTTCTAAATTAGAACCTTTCTTTATCTCTTCGATTACTTGAGTTATGTTATTTTGTTGACTGAAACTTGGAAGTAGTTCAGCAGAGCGTTGTAAAGATTCAGTTATAGTAATGCCACTTGAATAGAGTAGAGCAAATGATTTGAAAAATCGTGCAAGAGATAACTTATGGACTATTCTGCTAAAAGGCCAGATGTAGCTAAAGATGTTTTTTATGATATTCCCTAAGTTCCAATACTTCGTTAGAAGGGTTATTAATATGCAACCGATTAGGAAGAGAGAGATAAATTTTATTTGGAAAGAAACATAGTCAGAAATATACTTGTTGATGGTGAAATGTGAATGTAAATCGAGATTTTGGACTATTCCAAGAGCAAAAGTGCCTAAAAACCATCCCAGAGCAAGCTGGATCCCAGGGTATATGAGTGAGGATATGGTGGCCCTTTTGATTTTCCATAAGTCCTCGTAGTAGGTACTGAGGTCTTTCAGGATTATGTCGAGTTTTCCTGATCGCTCACCTGTGGCTACAAGCCGAATAAATAAATCAGGGAAAATGCCTGCCTCTTTAAAAGCTTCGACCAAAGTTTCTCCACTCATTATTTTTTCGGATGCACGATAAAGTGCAAATTTTAATTTTCTTGTAGGGGAGGAATCTCCCACTATTTGGAGTGACTGGATTATAGGGATACCAGCCTCGTAAGCAGATGCTAATTGCCTACATAAAATTGACATAGTTTTGTGGTTTAGTATAGACTTACCAAACATTATTGAAATTTCCCAATGAACTTATTTATTTGTAGTATTCTAATGAGTTTTCTGAGAAGGTTTCCATTTGAACATATAAATGGGGAGAGAAGGAGAAATTGTTAGGTATGAGTAGAAAATTTTCATCCTCAAATATTAAAGGAAGATTAATCTTTTCACTATTTCTTATTCTTATTACCTTGCTCTTAGTTCAGAATGATTCCTTCGGTGCTTCAAAAAAGAAGAAGCGAGTTGAAGAGGAAGTCCCTTCTCCGAGGATGTCTCCTTGGTCATTAAGGCACAGGTATACATATTCCTGGGAAGACATGGGAATAGATTTTGATGAGTTTAATGGTGACTGGAGAATATTTGCCACAACTCCAGGTTCATATGTTGAGAATACATTAGTTGAAGGTTATGGACCTACTATTTATTTGGAATCGGGTGAGGTGATAGAAGCTTACCAGATCGGTAATGCTACCACAGATAGAGAGGCTATTGAAAGTGTCTTTGGAAAAGGAACTAATTTTACAGCAATTTTCCCTCCAAAAAACGGGATTGTAGTTAAACAAAGAGTCACAACATTTAGTAAATATAGTTTTGTAGTTTTCACTACATCCGTTGTGAACAACAGAACAGAGCCGTTATCCATCAGTAAAGTGAAGGTCATGGGATTTCCATCGGTTGGAGGGAACCTTCAAAGAAATATTTCTAAATTAAATTTGATACCAGTGGAGAACATAGCAGGATATTGGAGTTATACAAGTAAAGATAGGTCTCAAGTAGTAGAGTTTTCTTCTTTAGACGGCATAAAGCATGCAGTTTTCGCAATCGCTTCGCAGGGCAAACCTAAGAGTAGGGTTGTTTTTCTTGGGGATTCCTTGGAAGGAGAAGGGGGTGTAGAGTGTGAGTATGTTCCTCCTGTTTTGCTTCGCCCGGGCGAGTATTTGGAAAGTGACCCTGTAGTTGTTTCTTTTAGTAATTACTATGGGAAACTTCTGAGTAATGTATGTTGGGGTGTGAGTAGTATATCGCCACTGATCAATAAAAATTCTTTTAGCGAGGTTACTCGAGGTTGGATACTGGTTCCTTCAGAGAAGGCAACACAAGTTAATCTCCAAAGAGTTTCTGAGTTCTCAAGTAATGTAGGGCTAAATAGTGTTTACATTCCCAAGGGATGGGAAAATCCAATAGGATCTTGCAAAGCAGATATGAAGAAATTTAATAGTAATATGAAGTTATTAATAGACACCCTTAGGGTGGCTAAGGGTATCAAGGTAGGTTTATTTTTGGATCCTTGGGTGGTGCCTTCAGATAGTGGATTTTCTATTAACACACCCGATGGTTATGCTGTTGCGAATTATACTCTGCCTGAGGGAATTAAAGTTGCAGAAGAGCGGTGGAAAAAGATTCGGGAATGGAGGATTGACTATATAGTTTGTGGAGTAAATGTCCCTCAAAATATTTTAAGAGAATTAAATTCTACTAATGAAGAGGCTCTTGCAATAGGAATAAAAGAGTTAAGTAGGTTTTTTGATAAAATTCCCGTTTATCCGTCTTTTTCTGATAATGCTATAACATCTAAGGAAGCCTTTTTTGAATATACGAATTTCATTTCGCACTGCTATGAAGCGGGGGGTGGTGTAGCACCTTCTACGATAGACAATACATTTCTTACAAATTCCGATGAATTGGTCAAACTTATTTTAAGTAGTAAACCATATAAATGGATATGGGTAGGGGATTTTAATAAGAATGAGGTTAGAGTCGGGTTGGAGGCAATAGGGAAGTCTAATGAGTATGTTGTTTCGGCTTTGTGTAAATTTGGTGGTGAAATTAATACTTGGAGAGTGAAAAAACATGGCGCTCCGGAAGCTCCAGTGCCAATTCAGTTATTGTATATTCTGCCATCTGTCTCTAAATTAGGTGATTCTTTAATTTTGGGTAGTATTGACAGTGAGAACACTAAATTGTGTAACCTTGCAGAAGGTAGACTTGTAGAAAAATTTTCAGATATTAATTTTGACAACTTATCTTATTTTATGGTAGGTGTTGTGAAAGAGGCTCAAGTTCCTTATGTGGTGGGCATTAAGGGGAGAAAGTTAGGAGGTGCTGAAGATATTAAAAGTGTTAATTGGATAAGTGATGGGAAGAAGTTATTTTTGAATTTGAATTCTCATTTCGATGGAAGCGAAGAATTGATATTATATGTCCCATCAAATCTAAAGGTTATGAAAGTGTTTCTCGATAAGAGAGTGAGTAATGATTTTATTCCCAATGGTGAATTGGTATCGGTTAAGTTAAAGTCAAATTTAGAAAATGTTGAGGTGTTGTTTGATTAACTGAACATGTGTTGTAGATGAACTAAAAAAGGCAAAATGATGTGATATATCCCCGATTATACAAACACGCTCTCAACACAATAAGGCTGGGGGAGATATTTCAAGTATTTGCAAAGCACGGGTTCTATGATATTCTATTTCGCTTAGGATTGCTCCAGAAGCTACCTTGGTCAGTATATAGACAAATAAAAGGAAGTTTTCCGGAAATAGAATTAGAGTGGGGAGAACGACTGAGAAAGGCTCTTACTGAGTTAGGCCCTACATTCATAAAGATGGGACAAATTTTGAGTACTCGACCTGATTTAGTAGGTGCGGATGTTGCTAAGGAACTGTCTCTACTCCAGGATCGAGTAGAGCCAATGCCCTTTGAGAATGTAGTTAGAGTAATAGAAAAATCACTTAAGAAGCCTTTGGGTGAAATATACAGAGAGTTTGACGCGCAACCAGTCGCTGCAGGGTCGCTTAGTCAAGTTCATAAGGCAGTAATGTTTGACGGTTCACCTGTAGCAGTTAAAGTTAAGCGTGTAGGTATAGATTCAACAATTGAGTCCGATATTTTGTTATTAATGACAATAGCTCAGTGGCTTGAAGATTCTCCCGAAATTAGTTTTTTGAAGCCGACTGGAATTGTAAAAGAGTTTTCTCGCTCCATTAGGAGAGAGTTAGATTTCACAATAGAGGCGAGGATAATTACTCAATTTAGGAATAACATGAAGGACATAAAGAATGTGATAGTGCCTCGTGTTTATAAGACACATTCTACCTCTGAAGTTTTAACTATGGATTGGATCGATGGAGTTAGGGTAGATGAGTTTGAAGAATATGAAAGGAGGAGGTGCGACAGAAAGATAATTGCTCGATTAGGATGTGAAATCTTATGTAAAATGGTATGCGAACATAGGTTTTTCCATGCTGATCCACACCCTGGAAATATCTTTATAACTTATGACAATACGATAGCTTTTTTAGACCTGGGGATGGCGGGGTACATCGATGAGCGAGATGTTGCCCTACTCTCAAATCTTCTTATGGCTGTGTTTAGACAAGATACTCATGCTTGTGTAGAGTCTGTTCTTGCTTTAACTGCAAAGCCTACGGGGGTTGATTTGCAAACGCTTGAACACGAAATATCTGATTTCATTACATTTGAAGCACAGCAGATTTTAGGTGCAGGACAAGTAGGCAAAGGAATTGAAAGGGCTATTCAAATATTGAGAGAAAATGGGTTGGAGTTGGCACCAAGATTTACTCTACTTCTTAAAGCCCTCGCCACTGTAGAGAGTGTGGGAAGGGAATTAGATCCCGATTTAGATTTCGTATCGATTATCCGACCTTATTTAGAGAATTTTTTATTACAGCGATACGAGCCAGGAAATATTGCAAAAGAGTTAACCAGGTATTTCGGGATTCTTTCTAAATTTCTTTTTGAACTTCCTGAAAATCTTACTGCTATAACATCTCAAGTCAGATCAGGAGAGATTAAGGTTAAGGTCCACCATGAATATCTTGAGAAGTTAGCAAGCACAATAGATAAATCAAGTAGCAGGATTTCACTTAGTTTACTTACTGCGGCACTCATAGTTGGCTCAAGTCTTTTGATTTCAACACCAACCTCTATTAGAAGTTTGGGAATAATTGGTTTCATTTCTGCTGGTTTGATAGGTTTATACATTATTCTCTCTATACTTGTTTCAAGGGGTAGATAAAAGTAAAAAATTATCAGTAACGCAACATGCGGATAAGAGTTATAACATTCGCTAAGATAAATTTATACCTTGATGTAATAGGTAAATATTCTAATGGCTATCATCAGATTGAGTCTGTATTTCAGAGTATAGGTTTATCAGACGAATTAATTTTGGAAGATTCTCGGAAAGGCGTATTTTTCATTTCTAATGAGAAATCATTACCAACTGATGAGAGGAACTTGGTTATAAAAGCTGCTAATATTTTGGCAACTAACTTCGGGGTTAAAAAAGGTGTAAAAATCTATTTGGAGAAAAGGATCCCTATAGGTAGAGGATTGGGAGGAGGTTCAAGCAATTGTGCCGGGACCTTGGCAGGTTTGAATGTTTTGTGGGGGTTAGGACTAAGTAAAGAGGAATTGATAAAATTTGCCACTAAGTTGGGTGCTGATGTGCCATTCTTCTTTACGGGGGGGACCTGTGCGGTAAGTGGAATAGGTGATTTTGTTAGAAAGTTACCTTTTATGTGTGATTATTATATAGTGTTAATCGACCCAGGTTTTTCATCATCAACCAGAGAAGTATATACACATCCTTCTCTTGTTGTTAGGAGAATTAGGAAAAAAAGGAGTTTTTTTTCCTACA
The DNA here is from genome assembly GCA_026415215.1 of Candidatus Hydrogenedentota bacterium. GTDB lineage: Bacteria > Hydrogenedentota > Hydrogenedentia > Hydrogenedentales > Hydrogenedentaceae > Hydrogenedens. The sequence continues at coordinate 64,274 of JAOAHN010000063.1, read as the reverse complement.
ATTTTAGAAAAATGCTGGTCGAGTTGTACCGAAAGAGATGGGAGAAGGTGTTATATAATAGATTAGAAATTCCAGCCTTTGTTCTTTACCCTAAGTTGAGAAAGATAAAAGATTTTGTGAATAGTTTAGGTGTTAAAAATGTATGTATGACAGGAAGCGGGTCAACTATCTTTGCTATTTTTGGTTCAAAAGACGAAGCTGAATTACTTGCCAAGAAGATATCTGATGAATATAATGAATATGGGGTATATATAGTTGAACCTGTGTCTTGTGGATTTAAATTGTTAGAGGATTGTAACTGATATTAATTTAGTCTACATAACCTTTAATAGGTGTTTATAGGGTATAATTAGATAACCAGCATATTTAGGAGGTAAATTGTGTATAGTATATATGAAAAATTTGTGTTGGTTTTCCTATTCGTGGTGTTGTTTTTCTCGATTTGGAGTTTCGCTGAAACAGATTTAAAAATTTCACAGACTATAGGTGGGGAAGGGTATATTTCTAACGGTAATAAGTACACACCTGGCAAAGATTTAGTAGTGGAGGTAGAATTTATATATACTGGTTCAAGCACTGTTACTGCCCTTGGATTGGTGACGGAAGTTCCTCAGCAGTGTAGCTTTGTATCGTTAGTTTCCGGTGCACTCCCACCTATTTATCCGTCTGGGGGAACAAGAGGAAGATTTGAGTTTGCCTGGATATTCATACCTAATTTTCCTTTTAAATTTTCTTTCAAGATAAATGTAGAAGAAGGATATACTTCTCCTTTGGCAGTGACTTCATACGGTATGTATCGTACTGATGGACCTAATATAACTACTGAATCAGTTGTTGCAAACTTAGTTTGTGTCTGCGATTCTTCTGAAGGATCGGGGGAAGGTGTGAATGAGGGAGGTATTGAGGGGACACAGGAGGGAGAGGGTGTTGCAGAAGGAGAAGGAGAGGGAGGATTTTGGTTTGATCCTTGTAATATAGATAATTGTCTTGAGGTTGGTTGTAATAGTGGGGAGGTGAGTAGTAGTTTTGAATCTGATTTGAGGTGGTTTTACGAGTTATTTGGAGAGGACCCGGATAAAGCGGATTTGGATGGCAATAGGGTGCTGGATGTAGCTCAGGCGTGGATACTTGATGGTGTATTGAGTAGGTGGGATATGGGAATATATTGTTGTGTTGTAGCTACTTATGTAGTTAATTTGGATAGCGCGAAGTTATATGCAGATGAGATAGCGGCGAGCCAACCGGTGATATTTTTGATAGTGGATCGTGCGAGGTTTGAGAGAGTAGTGGCAGGGATAATGACGGTTGGAGAAAGGTCTACAGTGGAGATGTTGGTGGGTATGATAGATGAATTGCCATTGGAGGTGCCGTTGCCGAATATGGCTTTATTTAATGTGAGTAGTTCGTGTTGGTTGAGTATGTATGGTGATGCTGATATGGATGGGGTGTGTAATTTAGGTGAGTATAGATATGCGATGGATTCGAGTGAGGGTTTGGAAGGCTATAAGAGGAGGGTGTTGAGTGTTGAAGAGTTCAGTGATGGTGGTGGTTGTGTATGGTGTGGTGAGGGTGAGTCTCCGTATGAGGGAGAAGGTGTGTTAGAGGGTATTCTCGAGGGAGAAGGTGAAGGAATAATAGAAGGAGAGGGAGAAGATGAAGTTTTTGCTTCTCTTACCGTTATTATTGAACCAGAGGAGGCCGTGATTAGTGGGGCCCAATGGAAGATTGAGGGGGATGAGGCTTGGCGTTCCAGTGGAGAGAGTGTAACGGGATTGTCAGCTGGGGTTTATAGAGTTTTCTTTTATCAACCTCAGGGATGGGTTTATTCTCGGTATTTGGATTTTAAAAATGATTATATAGATGTAGAAATTGATTCGGGTGAGAACAAGGTTGTGGTAGAGACCTTTATAAAAGTTGGTGAGTTAATGGTTAGCATATTTCCACCGGATGCAGTGAATAAAGGGGCCAAGTGGAGACCTAAAGGATTTGAATTATGGAGAAATTCTAAGGAAGTGGTAATCCTTGAGATGGGGTGGGTAGAGATAGAATTTACAGATGTAGATGGCTATATAAAACCCCAGTCGCTTAAGGTATACATTCCCTTTGCCAGTCGTTTGGCTTTGGATGTGTCTTATAAAAAATCAGTAGCTCTAACGGAGAAAGAGAAGAGAAATTTTGCTCTTTTGCTGTGGTCTACATTTTCTTATTGCGATATAGATGGTGATGGGTATTTAAGCTACGAAGAGGTAGTTGAAAGGTATCCTCAAATTCCTATAGACTTATTGCTCGAGATAGATAAAGATAGAGATGGAAAAATCTCCCGTGAAGAATTAGAAGAGTACCTAAAAAACATTACGGGAGTGAAGTGTGGGTGTAATTCCCGTTGAGAGATGCTGATAAAGGAAAACAAAATGAGTAGTAGAGGAAAAAAGTGTATATTGTTTGTTTTTATTTTTTTTATAGTAATTAGTATTTATGGATATACAGACCAAACCGAATATCATTCGGCTGATAAAGATAGAGATGGGAAAATAAATTTATCTGAACTTCTTAGAGTAATTCAATTCTATAATGTAAAGAGTTATCATTGTGACCCCAATGGGGAAGATGGGTATAACCCCGGGCCGGGTGATCAGAGTTGTGAACCTCATGACAGTGATTTTGAGGAAAATAATAAGTGGCGTATTACTCTTAATGAGATTTTGAGACTAATACAATTTTATAATTCTTGTGGTTACGAGCCATACTCAGGGACTGAAGATGGCTTCAGACCTATTCTATGCCCCCCTAATAATGAAGAAGGAGAATTGGAAGGCTCACCTGAGGGAGAGGGGGAAGTATATCAATATGCAAGAGTGGTTATTGATAGAAAAGATGCAGTTCCTAATTCTGATGTGTCTGTCCCGTTTACATTAGATACAAAAGATGTTTTCCTCGATTCTATTCAGTTTGATTTACTCTACAACCATAGAAAACTAAATTATGTAGAGTCTATTCCTGGGCTTGTCATATTTAATACAGGTAGGAGTTTAACAGTTTCCCAGATAGTACCTGGGAGGTTGAGAGTTGTTATTTCTGGTACCTCTACAACTGGAATGTCCTCAGGGCTTCTTATGGCTATTAGATTTCACATATCTGAGGAAGTAGACTTCGGAGATATATACTCTTTGTATAGTGAAAATATATTATCAACCACATACCCTCAGGGGATTTTGTATCCTTTGAGCATATTGGCAGGTTGGATTAGGATATATAGTGCTTTGCCTTATCCCCCTAAAGCAAATTTTTCCGCATCGCCAACCAGGACTCTAGTAGGTACGGAAGTGGAGTTTACCGATGAAAGTAGGTTAGGAAACGGAACAGATCCCCAGTGGCTTTGGAATTTTGGGGATGGTTCTTTTAGTGTTCAGAGAGATCCAGTTCATATATATACTCAGCCTGGAGTTTACACCGTAAGATTAAGTGTGACTACTACTGCTGGCACAGATACCATAGTTAGAGAGAATTACATTGAAATACATGAGGGCGTGAGAATACATGTTAAGAAAAGTAATGTAAATAAAGAAGTTGAACCAGATGGATTAACTTGGGATTCTGCTTATACTACAATTCAGGAGGGGATAAATAAGGCTTATGAGTTAGGTGGAGGAGAAGTTTGGGTTGCAGGTGGTATTTACGACGAAGTGAGAAATAATCCCTACGGGGCACTTGTCCTAAGAGAACTTGTTAAATTATATGGTGGTTTTAGTGGAAATGAGATTAGTTTATCCCAAAGGAACTTTAATACGAATGTAACAGTCATCGATGGGAGCAAATCTCGAGCAGGTGAACCAGCGTGGCATGTTTTATTAGGGGATAATTATTGTGAGATAGATGGTTTCGTTATTAAGGGGGGTATTGCCCGATTTAATGGTATATACTTAGACGCTTCGGACGGAGGGGGATTATACATCCCTGGAAAGAGGATGACTGTTAGAAATTGCAAATTCTTCCAGAATAAAGCAGAAGGAGCTGGAGGGGCGATAGCTATTCTGAGCGGAAAGCTATCAGCGTATGACTGCCATTTTATTGAAAACAGGGTTGAACTGAATGGGACAGCCTCTGTTTACAATTATGGTGGTGCGGTTTATGTATCTGATAGCGTTGCGAATTTTGTCAGGTGTAGATTTGAGAGAAATGTGGCTAACGCTCGGTGTGAATGGAAAAATTCGATAGGAAATGTATATGCGACAGCGGGCGGAGGCGCAATTTACTCTTATAATTCATCATTATCTTTGGAAAATAGTTATTTTTATCTAAACTCATGCTCCGCAGAAGGGATAGGTGATGGGCGGATAAATGGAAATTACTATGGAGCGGTAGCAAGAGCATTAGGTGGTGCTATTTATTTGTGGTATTCAAGCTTCAGAATTGAAAGTTCTGAGTTTAGAAATAATTCGGTTTCGACTAATGACCATCCAGGCTATTCTCGGGCAAGCGGTGGTATGGGATTCCTGACACGAAGCTCCGGCAAGTTAATAAATTCGGTTGTTTTCCGTAACCAGTCATATGATTTCAGTTACTCGACTGAACGAACAGGGGGGCTTCACCTCGATTTTTGTGAAAATATAATCGTTACGAACTGCACCTTTTATGGGAATATGACTGATCTGCTTTCAAATATTCAGGGTGGGGCGGTGTTCAATTATTACGGAGGTTTAAGATTTGGGAATACTATAATTTGGGAAAATTCAGGTGCTGGAGTATATTCGTTGGGAGGAGAACCTGAATTCTATTATTGTAATCTACAGGTAGAGAAGCAGGGGGTAGGCAATATTTCAGTAGACCCTCTGTTTGTTTTTCCTCAAGGTGGCAACTTAAGGCTTTCCAGTAGTTCGCCGTGTGTGGATGCGGGATTTGATACCAGTAGTGAAGAGTGGGGCTCCGTGATTTTCGATATTGAGAATAACATGAGAGGTAGAGACGGAATTTCAGCTCCACGGGGGGACGGATCTGATTACGACATAGGTGCGTATGAGTATTAGTATACTATTTATTGTTGTTTTTCAGGGAAGCGTTCGCGTATCTGGAGTATTTCCTCTATGTTTGCAAAGAAAATATCTACAAGTTCAGGATCAAACTGCTTGCCTCTTTGGTCTGCGAAATAGTCTTTAATTTCCTCAAGCGACCATGCTTTTTTATATATTCTATCTACACCTAAAGCATCGAACACATCAGTTATTCCTACTATTCTTCCGTATATGTGTATTTCCTTTCCTTTTTTACCTTGAGGATAACCGTTTCCGTCATATCTTTCGTGATGTTCGAGAGCAATTATTGCTGCTGACTGGAGAACAACACCCTTTGTTTTCTTAAGCATATCGTGTCCAATGATAGTGTGAGTCTTAATTATTTCGAATTCAGATGGGGTTAGGGAGCCTGGTTTATTTAGGATAGCATCAGGGATACCCACTTTACCTACATCGTGAAGAGGAGCGGCTAATCTCAAAATCTCTGCCTCTTTAGGAGATAAGCCTATTTTGGATGCGAGTACTTTCGAATACTCCGCGACTCTTTTCACATGGCTTCCTGTTTCTCGGGAACGAGTTTCTACTATCTCACCCAAGGTAAACACGATTTCTCTCTGTGCAGATTCTATTTCCCTAATTAGCCTTGCATTCTCAATCGCAACTGCGCCGTGGTTGCCTATGATTCTCAACACTTTAAGGTCTGACTCTGTAAATGGAGCATTGTTCCTCTTATCAGTTACATTCAATACCGCAATAATATCTGAAGGGTTATCCATTAGAGGATGATGAGTTATAAAATCACTTTTTTTCCTTTTTAACGGAACGGATATAAATGATTTATTTTTCAGTCCTATGATGTATTCTTTTATCTCAGGCTGGGATTCAATGTCCTCAACAAAAAACGGTTCCATATTTAACGCTACTATTCCGGAAATGGAGGTAGGCTTCATGGGAATCACATTTCCTATCAATTCTTGTGGAATCCCCGTTCCAGCTACTAATTTAAGGTGTTTTCCATCCTCAGTTACTATTAATATTGAACCCCTTTCTGCTTCTGTATATTCTAAAGCAGTGTTTAATATGAATCGGAGCAGTTGTTCCTCATCTCTGATAGAAGATATATTCTCGCTGATTTTGAATAGTTCGGTAATTTCCTTTAGTCGGGCGTTTTCGAGGATTAATCTATGACGCTCTATTGCATTGTATACAGCGGTTTTTATTTCTGATATATTGAAAGGTTTTAGAACATAGTCATAGGCTCCTTCTTTAACAGCCGCTCTCGCCGTCTCTAATGTTGCATAGCCTGTCATTATTATAGGAACAAAGTTTGGGTTTATCTCTTTTGCCTTGTGGATAAGTTGGATACCATCCATCCTGTGCATCAATATATCAGTAAAGATTATGGAAATTTCTTTGTCCTCTTTTATTATCTGTAATGCATCTTCTCCATCAGGAGCAGTTATGACTTCGAAACCCTCTTCCGTTAATAGGTCTGTTAGTAGCTCTCTGATTATTAGTTCATCATCTACTACCAGAATTTTTTCCTTTTTTTCTGGCATTTATAATTTACTCCAAAATTTGGTGATTAAGTCCCGAATTCTTTTTATTATAATAAAAATACTATTTAATAATATTCCATTTTTCTTTTGGGCGTAGAAGGAGAGCCTTTATGAACTTTTTTAAATTAAGAGTTTTTACTTTGTGTTTATCTTTTTCAGTTTTGTTCTGTGGTGTAGGACAAGCTTTTCTTCGGGTAGGGACTGCAAAGGATATAATTACTCCTCCAAGTTTAGATAACAAACCTGTGGGTGTATTTGGTGAGAGAATGGTTGAAGTTGCGAAGGATTTATATGCAAGGGTTCTTGTGCTTGATGATGGGAATTCTAAACTTGTGATAGTGACATACGATTTGAACTGTTTGGATGTAGCTACACCTATATTAAGGTCTCGCCTAAAACACGAGTTGGGCATTTCGCATGAGTACTTCATACCTCTTGCTACTCATAACCACTGTGCACCTATTCAAATAGTTCCTGAAAATTTTGAGTATGGTAGATGGCTGGCTAATAAGATATTCGATTTAGTGAAAAGAGCATTGGAAAATCTCACAGGTCCAGTTCATTTAGAATTTGGAAATGGATATGTTTATCACTTACTGAGTGTTGGTAATGCTCCAGTAGACTATGAGGTCCAGGTGTTAAAAGTTGTGGACAGCGCTGGCAAAGTATACGCAATTTTATTTAATCATCCTACACATCCTCTTCAGTTAGCAGGTAAAGATAATGTAATCCATCCTGGGCATCCCGGCTATGCAATGGATTTTGTTGAAAAAGCATTTGATGGATGTATTGCTATGTATGCTGATGCATGTGGGGGGAATCAGTTTACAAAGAGTTTCATGCATGCTGATGAAGCGGTAGTAATAAAGTATGCTGAAGAATTATCCAGAGAGGTTATTAGGGTTGCAAACGAGAAAAAAACACCCATAGAGGGTAAGATATCGAGTTCATTTAAAGTCGTATCGCTTTCCCTTGCCAAGCCTATGCCAAGAGAACAAGCTGAAAAACTGGCTTTGTTTCATCCAATGGACATAGGCTTCGTGCCCTATCCCGACCATAGGAGAAGTTCAAACTGGATAAGGTCACTTTTGAAACACTACCGTGAAGGAATTCCTTTCCCCAATAAGTCATCAGACAAAATTTGCACTGACGATGGCTTTTTAATTGAAGAAAATCCAGATGGTAGGGAATATCCCTGTAGATATGAAGAATCTATTGTTGCTAAAATTGGAAATTTCATATTAGTCGCGCTTCAGGGGGAGGTATGTGCTCCTATAGGTATGCGGATAAAGGATGCTTTTAGATATAATTATCCCATTATGGTGTTTGGATATATGGGTGAGCATAATTTGTATATTCCTACAAGGGAGATAGTCAGATTAGGCCTGTATCAGGCAAAGGTTATTCAAGAGCAGTATGCTTCTCCTGTAGGATGGGCTCCTACTGTGGAAGATGAAATGGTGAGTGCAGTAAGGGAGCAGATTAGTGAGATAATTCGAGTGAGTGAGTAATTAGTTTTCTGTAAATGAATTAGTTAGTAGATGGGTATGCGGTATGATAAAGGCTATAACATTTGACTTTTGGGGAACTTTATTTAAAGATGCTTTTGGGAAAGAGAGGCAGGAATATCGGGCTAAAGCTATATCGAATATTTTGAGAGGGGCAGTTTCTCTCGAAGAAGCTAAAGAAGCACTTTCAATCGCTGCTAAAGAGTTTGCCCGATGCCATATAGAGGAACAGAGAACTCTAAACCCTGAAGATGCGGTAGATATTGTTTCGCTTCATCTCGGAGTTGAGTTCAGTAAATCGCAGTTTGACTTTTTAGTAGAGGAATTTGCTACTGCAATTTTGGTATATCAGCCTGAACCTATAGAAGGTGCTATTGATGCTGTAAAACTTGCTTATGAAAATTTTCCCGTGGCTTTGATTTCTGATACGGGAATATCTCCGGGGAGGTCCTTGCAGAAGTTGCTTGATGAATATGAATTTTCTCAATATTTTTCGTTCTGTTGTTATTCTGATGAAGTTGGAGTCTCAAAACCTCGTCCGATAATGTTTGAGTTGACTGCAGAGAAGTTAAATGTGAGGCCTGAGAACATACTTCATATTGGGGATCTTGAGCCTACTGACATTAAAGGTATTAAAGAAGTAGGTGGGTACGGAGGATTATTTGTTGGTGTTAATGACAAATATAGAAATGATACTCGTGCAGACTTTATATTTCAAAGTTGGTATGAGTTTATAGAAAGATTTTCAGAGATAGAATCATTTGTAAGTGGACGCTAATTTTTAACTTTCCAATGTCAGTTTGAAGTTGTTACCTGTAATTATAGATTCTTCTACTACTTCTGGTCCGTTTTCGGGAACGATTACTCTCATAGGAGTAACTTCGAGTATATCTTTTTGGAGGTCTACTCCGGGCATTATCCATCTAATCTCCATTCCTCTCTCAGTAAGCATAAATGCACCTATATGAGTAATATAGAAGACTTTCTTGCCATTTTTTAGAGCTTCCTTCCCAGAGAATGTTATTTCATCTACTTTTTCAATAAATTTTGGTTTTCCAGGGTCGATTACTTTGACCTTCCCATTTACTACTTTTATCTTGGCTTCGTTACCCCAAGCTACGCAAAAGTAGACTGTTTTGGCTGCGGTTGTTAGATCTATGAATCCTCCCGGACCCACATAATTTATAGCACCCTCTCCGCGCTTTGACACATTAACATTACCCTCACTGTCTACTTGTAATGCACCAAGGATGACACCATCGAGTCTTTGGTACATTCGAGTAAAGATTGTAGCAGAGGAAACTATTTCTGATGGATTAATCGAAGCCCCAAAGAATATACCTGGGGCGGGTAGTCCACCTATAACACCACTCTCTGTCATAAGGGTAACATATTTTAGTACTCCACTTTCGAATAGTAATCTCGAAGCTTCTTCTGGGAGACCAACTCCGATGTCGATATAGTCACCTTTTTTAGAGTTCTGGACGAAAATTTTTGCAGCAAGCCTTGCCAATACATCGTCTGCAGGTGTCCTAACTGGTGTAATTTTCAATACACGATTGACAAATCTAACTCTTGCTATACCTTCTTCTATTGGAGTCTTGCTATTGAGAGTAAAGAAGTCCCAATATTTTCTATGTTGTATCCCACCTGATTGCTCTGTGCCCTTCCAAACAACTATTGCATCTATATCACTTGCAGGTAGGAATATCTCGTCATATCCTTTATCTACTAACAATCCCACATTAGCGATGACAACACCTCCTCTACGCTTTACCGCTTTGGTAATCTCATAACTCTCCCCGATCATAGCACAGTTTTTCACATAAATATTTCCTTCTCTATCGGCTGCTGGTGCGTTAAACACAGCTACATCAAGCCAAGGCACTTCATATTTTAGGCACCCATCTACCACCTCTACCCACTGTTTTTTACCTCCATTTACTACTGGAGTCCCTCTTCCTACTCTGGGGTCAATAAAAGTTCCTATGCCTGTCTTATTAATTACATAGTTTTTCCCTTCTTCTCCCATCGCTTTTAATATGAGAGTAAGAGTACCTTGCGGTATGCATTGAATTTCACAGAGTCCTTGGTCAGCAAGTTTTAGTAGGGATTTAAATGTTTCCGTGTGGCCTGTAAACAGTCTCGTGCATAAACCTGGTAAGCCGAGTTCTTCTAATGTTCCAGGTATTTTACCCCTCCCGCCTTGTCCTCCTACGCTAACTATTGTCAAGTCTCTTGGGTGACCAGTTTCTTCAAACATTTCTCTGATCGCCCACCAGATTAGAGAAGATCGCTGATTCCCTGCTAATCCAGAGGTTCCTATTACAGATCCGTCCTTAATAAGCGATACCGCTTCCCTTGCACTCATAAATTTTGGATTTCCCGGAACTCTCACTGCTTTTTTTGTATTTCTCCAATCCCAGGTGGCTCTCCACTTAGCTATGTGCCATAAAAGTTTGATCTTAGTTATTAGGTTCATAATACAGTTCCCTGAATTTCAATTCTCTACGGTAGTTAATTTTCCGCAAGAATTATATTAAACTTGTAGTTATATTTCACAAATTAATGTTTTTTATTGTATTCTCTATTCCTATTACAAAATAGAGTTTTGTAGTAAAATATTCTAAAACTAATGACTAAATATTAAATGAGCACAACCAAATCACACTCCAGAATAGTTGATGATTACATTGGAGAAGTAAAAAATTTATTACAAAAAAAGTTGGAGGGGAGGCAAGGCTTTGACCTACAAGATATCAGCAATGAATTAGTTAAAAAAAGAGAAGAAATCTATGAGTTTTTGACGAAAGAGAAGGGAATTCAATTAGGAGATTCAGAAGTAAGAAAACTTTTAGAGGTTAGGTTTGGAACCGCAGAAAAGATGTCAGAGTGTATCTTATATGAGTTGGATAATTCTGATAGATTGGCCCTTTCTCCTTCTCAGTCAGTTTGGTTGGGTGTGTGTGGAGGAATTGGGAAGAAATTAAAAGTTAACCCGCTTTGGGTGAGAGTATTTTTTGTGCAATTAGGTTTACTTTTGGGGATTGGTTTGCTCTTATACTTTTTTCTATTTTTGATTATGTACAAAAATTCGCAAGGTATCCAGAAATTCATTAGGATTAGCTGGCCTGCAATAATTATGCGGTCAGTTATTACTTTGATAATTACCGCATTGATTTATGTTGGTTTTCATTCAATTGTCGAGGGAATTTACTATATATATGTTATTTATGTAGGTAGTCATCCTAAAGATATGGCATGGTTACAAGAGGCTAAGAACTTTGCAAAAATATTGACATTTATTTTGGGATTCAATTCAGTTGTATTTTCTTTATACACCTCACTCCCTTTATCAAATGGATGGAATGAAACTTTTCAAAATTTGAGGAATGCAGTAGTTGCATTGTTTGTATTTTCAATCTTTGTTGACTTAGTTTACATATTATCTAAGATGATTATAATTGCTTTTAATGTACTTGTATTTTGAGTATTTAAAGAGATGCAAGATAGGAGGTAAACAATGAGTATGACCATTCCAGAGATTGGGATGTCTCGAGATGAAATTATGATTGAGATGAGTAAAGCAAGGGAGAGAGATGCACGATGGGAAGAGGGTAAGATTTTTAGCCTTGTATTTCATCTATCTGATGAACATACAGAGTTTCTTAAGGAAGTATATACGAGTTTCTTTCATGAAAATGGATTAAATCCTTTTGCTTTTCAGAGTCTAAAAAAATTTGAGTCTGAGGTTGTTAGGATGGTTGCTAATTTATTGAATGGAGATGATGGTGTTGTAGGTTGTATGACATCTGGTGGGACTGAAAGTATACTTTTAGCGATGAAGACCTACAGAGATTATATTAGAAATAGGAGAAGAGATAGGTTCTTTATCCCAGAGGTCATAGTGCCCGATACAGCTCATGTAGCCTTTGAAAAAGCGGGAGAATACTTTGATATAAAAATAGTACATGCTCCTGTAGATTCTGAAGGGAGGGTAGATGTAGATGCTGTAGAAAGGCGGATTACATCAAAGACTGTTGCAGTGGTTGGTTCTGCACCTAATTACCCTTGTGGTGCAGTGGATCCTATAATTGAGTTAGGAAAACTTGCTCAAAGATATAACCTTCTCCTTCATGTGGATGCATGTATAGGAGGGATGGTCTTACCTTGGTGGGAAAAGTTAGGAAAAGAAGTTCCATTATTTGATTTTCGAGTTCCTGGAGTGACTTCTATTTCGGTGGATATCCACAAATATGGTTATTCTGCAAAAGGTGCTTCTGTGATTTTGTATAAGTCGATAGAGTTCATGAGAGAGCAAATATTTGTGTATGTGAATTGGCCCGGTGGTATATATATGAGTCCTGGAATGTTAGGGACGAGACCTGGAGGTGCTATTGCCTCTGCATGGGCTACGCTTATGTCGATTGGAGAGAAAGGATATATGGATAATAGTAAGCTTCTTATTGATACTGTTGAGAGATTTCAGGAAGGGATTAGAAGTATACCGGGTTTGGATATAGTTGGCAATCCGTGTGGTCCTGTGTTTGCATACTATAGTACAGATAAAAACTTGAATATTTACGCTGTGGCTGATGTGATGGAAGAAAAAGGATGGCATATTGATAGACAACAGAAACCGCCGAGTATACATCAAATGATTAACCCTACTCATAAAGATATTGTTGAGAGGTATATTGAGGATTTAAGAGATTCTGTAGAAAAAGTTAGAGGAAACCGAGATATAGGGAGATATTCTAAGGCGCCTACTTATGGTATGCTTGCAAATATCCCTGCAAGAGCATTAGTAGAGAAAGAAGTAAGAAAGATGGTAGAGAAAATTTTTACTGGTGAGTTTGATATGGAAAAGTTTGGAGAGCGTGTAGATGGGAATAGAGTATTAAAAATTTTAAGGGAAATGCTCTCTAAATTGAGAATAAAGAAATAGTATGAAATTAATCGTTAGGTAAGAGAGAAGAAATAGAGTATATAAATTAATGGGGATATAATATGCATTTAAGCAGAAAACAGATATTTCTACTGTTTTTTATGTTTTTTTGTACAAATTTGTTCGCGCAGGAACAACGCTCACAATATTTAAAGTCTGGGTTTGAAAGGATTATAAGGGGTATCCAGCAATTAGGTTCATTTTCGGATTTGTTGATTCGTTCTAATTTAATGCGGGATGAAAAACTACCTTTTTCTTCTTCTCGCAAAATCAGTGAACAATTTGAAATAGAGACAGATACAGTCATCTTGTCTATAAAGAATGAGTTTGGTAAGGTTAATATAAAAAGTTGGAATAACCCAATCATTAGAGTAGAAGCAACTATCACCGCAGGTGGAAATTCTAAAGATGTTGTTGATCAATTAGTTAACAGCTTTGAATTATCAACTTCGAAAGAAGAGAATAACTTTCATATACAGAGTAAAACACCAGAAACTAACATAGAGTATTTGCAAATTGACTACGAATTAATGGTTCCGAGGTTTTCTTCGATAAGTGTTGATAATTTTTTTGGTGATGTAACTATTCGGGACATATTAGGGAATGTGAGTATTTTATGTCAGTTTGGAAATGTTGATGTTCAAAACATAGGGGGGGCTGTGAGTATTCAGATGCAAGGAGAGTTCTCTTTGTCTCTTAAGAAAGTAACTGGAAATGCTGTATTAAACTTAGCTAGGACAAGAGCAGAAATAGTTGATATGGGAGGAGATATAAATTTAAATTCTTCGATGTGTGATGTAGTTTTAAGGGAGATTTCTTCTCCTAAAGTCCAGATAAATATGGATGGAGGTGAATTAAGGTATTATTTATCAGCGGGAAAGGAGAGCAGTATAACTGGCAGTATGGTAGGCGGAGAGTTTGTCTCTGATTTGCCTGTGGTAAAAAAGAGTGTAGGTTACTTTAATAAGATTGAATTATTGAATCCTGAATCTAAGAGAGAGCTTTACCTTAGTGCAAATTTTTCTAAGATAGTCATACAGTCTGGAAGCGAAGCTGATAGTGGGGTAAGTGAAAAGGTATCGACTGCAAAACCGTTTACAGATATGATTGTTTTGGAAGAGACTGCGAATTCAGAGGATATTTTGATTATTAATAATCAAAGAGGTGGAATTCATTTGATAGGTTCAGACCAAAATAAGGTGACTATTAAGATTTCGCGTCTGGTATGGTTAAATGACTCGGAGAAGGCACCTGTAGTTATGGAGAAAATAGTTAGGGATTTTCATCGAACTGATAACAGGCTATATTTGACAATTGGGGGCTTATTAGATGGTTTAGGTGTTGATGTTGCAGATTGGAGAGTGGAGATTCAAATATTGTGTCCCTCTTTTATAGGTGTGGATGTGATTTCTGGTGGTGGAGAATGCACTTTTGAATCTATGGAAAAGAATTTAAGAGTTAACCAAGAAGGTGGAAATTTATCTCTTAGAAATATTAAGGGTGAATATGTTGTTTCTATGGTAAATGGTAATGTTTACATTGAAGGTTCGGAGGGAGTAGGTGATATTAATATTAAAAAAGGGTCTGTGAATACTAAATTTGTAGGTGGCAACTTGACTATTAACGGTGTTGAAGCAAAAATAAATTTAGAGGACTCAACAGCGAGTACTAAGGTAGTAAACCAAAATGGTGAAATTAAGGCTTTGTTTTTATCAGATATCATGAGTGATTTAGATTTAAAGTGTATGGGTGGCGGTATAAGTATCATTCTTCCATCAAATCCTAATTGTAAGGTAAAAGCAAAAGCAGTAAATGGAATAATTGATTCAACTTATACTCTGACGGGTTCCTTTTCGAGAGTAAATCAGGAGGGAGAAACTGTTTTAGGAGATGGTAAATTTAGTTTGCTATTAGAAACTAATGATGGAAATATTTTTATAGGGGGAAAATTTTCGATGGAGAATCAAGAGCAGAAGGGAGAGGTAAGTTCTTTTTAAGAAAATTTTGTGGAGCTAAAGTTGTTGGTTTAGGGTTTGTTTTCCTATGGATTCACTGAATTACATAATGATAAGAGGAGCAAGACAGCATAATTTAGCTAATATTAATTTAGACCTGCCGAGAAATAAACTAATAGTTATAACTGGCCTAAGTGGTTCAGGTAAGTCAAGTTTGGCGTTTGACACCCTTTATGCAGAAGGACAAAGAAGATATGTAGAAAGTCTTTCTGCTTATGCGAGGCAATTTTTGGAGCAGATGGAAAAGCCGGATGTGGACCTTATAGAGGGGTTGAGTCCTGCTATTTCCATAGAGCAAAAGACGGTTCATAGAAATCCTCGGTCCACTGTGGGAACTGTGACGGAAATATATGATTATTTGAGATTGCTTTTTGCGCGGGTTGGTACTCCTCATTGTTATAAATGTGGGAAGGTTATTACAGCGCAAACGCCCCAGCAAATTGTGGATGTAATGATGAAATTTCCTGAACAGACGAAGGTCCAGATACTTGCTCCTGTTGTTAGACAGAGGAAAGGTAATTATACAAAGTTGTTCGAAGAGATAAAGAAGTCTGGATTTGTCAGGATTAGAGTAGATGGAACAATTTATAATGTCGAAGATGATATTAAATTAGAGAGGTATGTGAAACATGATGTAGATGTAGTTGTAGATCGATTGGTAATAAAGCCTGAAGTTCAGAAGAGGTTAACAGACTCAGTTGAAACTGCCCTTAAATATGGAAAAGGGTTGGTTAGAGTTTGGTACGAGATTCCTGGTCAGCATCCTAAAGAGGTCATACACAGTGAACATCTATCTTGTATAGATTGTGGAATTTCCGTAGAAGAACTTGAGCCGAGAATGTTTTCGTTTAATAACCCTAACGGTGCTTGTCCTGCTTGCGGTGGGTTAGGGACTGTGACTGAAATAGACCCAGATTTGGTAGTGCCTGATCCGGAATTATCAATTGCGGAGGGTGCAATTGAGCCATGGAGTCAACGCCCTGTGCTCGATTCTATGTATAGGAAAATGTTAAGAATGGTCTGTGAACATTATGGAGAAAGTCCCTTTACCCCTTGGAAAGATTTATCTGAGGAGTTAAAGGATGTGATTCTCTACGGCTCGGGAGATGAGGTCATACATTTTACTTATAACATGGCTAACAGCAAATATGAGACTTATAAGTCTTTCGAAGGGGTAATACCTAATTTAGAAAGAAGATATAGAGATACAACTTCGACTCGTGCAAGAGAGATGATTGAAAAGTATATGACAACTAAGATATGTCGTATGTGCCAGGGGACGAGGTTAAAGCCAGAGGCAAGAGCTGTAAAAATTGGAGGTAAAAATATAGTTGAAGTAACGAGCATGTCAGTTAGAGAACTGCTAAACTTTTTCGATAATTTAGAGTTGGGTGAGCTTCAAGCCAAGATTGCGGAAAGATTGTTGAAAGAAATCAAATTAAGATTAACTTTTCTCGCTAATGTTGGGTTAGATTACCTTACACTCGATAGGTCTGCGGGCACTTTATCCGGAGGTGAATCACAGAGGATTAGATTGGCAAGTCAGATAGGTTCTGGATTAGTTGGAGTAATATATGTACTCGATGAGCCGAGCATAGGTTTACATCCGAGAGATACCCAAAGATTGATTAACACTTTGCAAAGATTGAGAGATTTGGGAAATACCGTGATAGTAGTCGAACATGACGAAACTACTATTCGTTCCGCTGACTATGTAGTAGATTTAGGGCCTGGCGCCGGTATCCATGGGGGTAGGGTGGTTGTTCAAGGTAAGCCTTCTGATATTGAGAAATGTGAGAACTCGTATACGGGACAATATCTCTCTGGGAAGTTTAAAGTTTATGTTCCTACCAAAAGGCGTAGCCCTAAAGACAAATGGCTTGTTGTAAGAGGTGCCTCTTTGAATAACCTAAAGAATATTGATGTAGCTTTCCCATTGGGATTGTTCATTTGTGTTACAGGTGTATCCGGCTCTGGTAAATCGAGTTTAGTAAATGAGACCTTGTTTCCCGCTGTTCAGTTCGCACTTAACAAGAAGAAACCGGATAGGAAGCTTTATTATGAAACTATAGAAGGGTTAGAGCATATAGACAAGATAATAGATGTAGACCAGTCTCCGATTGGCCGAACTCCAAGGTCTAATCCTGCTACATACACGGGGGTGTTTACTCCTATAAGAGAATTATTTAGTAAGACTCCTGAAGCGAGGGCAAGAGGCTACACACCGGGAAGGTTTAGTTTTAATGTTAAAGGTGGAAGGTGTGAAGAGTGTGAAGGTAATGGTTTTTTAGTAATAGAAATGCAATTTTTACCAGATGTATATATCCCGTGTGAAACCTGTAAAGGAAAGAGATATAATCGGGACACTCTACAAGTCTTATATAAAGGTAAGAGCGTGGCAGATGTTCTTGATATGACAGTTGAAGATGCGCTCGATTTTTTTAAGAATATCCCTTCTATTGCTAAACCTCTGCGCACTCTTTATGAGGTCGGTTTAGGGTACATAAAACTTGGTCAGCCCGCTACTACCCTTTCAGGAGGGGAGGCACAGAGGGTTAAGCTTGCTACTGAGCTTTTAAGAAGGCACACTGGTAACACTCTTTACATTCTTGATGAACCTACGACAGGGCTACATGCTGTAGATGTGGACAGACTTTTAAGAGTGCTTCATCAACTTGTAGATTACGGAAATACTGTGATTGTAATTGAACACAATCTCGAGGTTATAAGAACTGCAGATTGGATAATCGATCTTGGTCCAGAGGGAGGAGAAGATGGTGGAAATGTTGTTGCTGTGGGTCCGCCAGAGAAAATTGTAAAGGTTAAAGAATCGTATACTGGGAAATTTTTAAGAGAGAAATTGGGATTAAGGGATAAATATAAAGGGAATTTTCAAAGAGTATAATTTTTTGTTTGATCTAAATGTTTTGGTTATCATTAGAGTAGAGAAGGTAAATACTTTATGAACTCACTTGAGCGATACGAGAGAACTATAAAAAAACAGCCTGTAGATTTTTTGCCAAGAATTCCCATTCTAATGTTTTTTTCAGCGCACTATATAGGAGCAAAATACAGAGAGTTCGTAAGCGATTATCATGTGTTGGTTAGAGCAAATGAGAAATGTAGTGAGGACTTTGGGGTTGATCAGTGGAGTGCAATTTCGGATCCGTTTAGAGAGACCTCAGGATTTGGAGCGGAGTTATATTTTCCAGAGGATGAAGTTCCTCGTTGTGTAGAGCCTTTATTGAAGGATGATCTTGATTTTACAAGATTGGAACCTCCGAATCCTTATAAAGCGGAAAGGATGATGGATAGACTTCTTGCAGTAAGAGAGATGAGAAATAGAGCAAATAAAAATTATTCTGTGATGGGTTGGGTAGAAGGACCTGCAGCGGAGGCTGCAGATTTAAGGGGAGTTACGGATTTTCTTACAGATTTGCTTATTAGACCTGAATATGCTTTTGAACTGATGGGGTTTTGTACTGAAACTTCTATTCGGTTTGCTCTTGCCCAACTTCAGGAGGGTGCAGATACGATTGGCATTGGCGATGCTATTGCAAGTCAAGTATCACCTCAAACCTATTACGAGTTAATTTTCCCACACGAATATAAACTTATGAAGGCAATTAAAGATGCTGGAGGATTTGTAAGACTCCATATTTGTGGTAATACAAAGCACTTGTTGAACTTCTGGAGAGAACTCCCCTGCGATATTTACGATTTAGATTGGTTTGTTCCATTAAGAGAAGCAAGAGAGATTTTGGGCCCAGATTCAGTTTTAGTCACTAATATTGACCCAGTTAGAGAGGTTATGAACTCTACTCCTGACGAAATAAAGGGAAAGTTAAGAGATTTGTATAGGGAAGTGGGGTTTCCTCTTATGATAGGTGCGGGATGTGAGGTTCCAGGTGGTACGCCCCACGAAAACCTAAAAGCTTTATGTGAGCCCATTGATTTTAATCTGATTCTTTAAGAATACATGATTTGGCTAATCAGGGCTAATATATGTAAGGATTTAACAGATTATAGTTATTTGCGTTGTTAGTAGATGGATTAAGGAGGCACAGACCCCAATATTACTTAAACACTTACTCTGAATAGTCTCGGTTATTTAACACTCACCTTTCTGATACCTTTATCATCTTATATAGTTTATAAAATGATATTTCTTGAGTATTTCCACAGTTCTACTTTTAACTGCTCTGCTAATTTTTTCTTACTCGGCATGTATAGACAGGTTAACTTATCTTCTATTCCTCCCCTCACATACACTTTGACAAACGCACGCTCATCCGCGAGGGGTTCTCTCGCTTCTGATAATATTTATCAGTAAATTCATTCCTAATTGTCAGTAAGAATAATGTGGACGAATGTAAGAAGAGTTCTATCATTTCCTGCCGAAACTCCTGGGAATATAAGCATTCTGTCCATCTATCGGAGACACATAAACCTACCAGATTGCACATTCTGGAGCCCCAAGTATATCTTCTTCTGAAGGTCTCCTGGCAATTTCGGTATTTCTTTACATTAATATGAATAAACACCGGGAATGTAGGCTCAAATCCCCTTGCTATCAGAGTTCTCTTTTATCCCTCCGCTTTTTTTCGCTCTTTTTTGGGAACTTCATATTGATGGAGATATCGTGACGCATTGCTATGGTTTAACTGCGAGTTAGATAAATTTAAGATATCCACAATATCCCGAAAATTTAGGCGGATAGCTCTACTCACCTTACATACAACTCACTTTCCTATTGGATTGAGGACAGTCTGGAACCGATGTTGAGAGAAGATGTACCCCTCAACTCCTATCGTTCCATTTCAATACCGTTCTTCTGTTTAGTTTTAACTGTTGGGCTAAACTTAATATATACTATCTCGACTCATGGGTTATCTTCCGTTCCTGGACAGTGGTCTTTTCCTTAGGATGATACTTAATTCCTGATCTATCACTTTCTTTCTTTATTCATACTTAATAAACCTGATATAAACTCTTTATATATTTATATTACTGTAGAAGTATGTATGGTAACATAGTAATTCTGAACACATAGGTGAGTTGACTATTTATATTGGTAAGATTTACTGTGCTATATGATTTATTTTATGAAAAAACATAGAATATTGATTAGAAGTATGTAGAAATTTTTAACGACTCAGCTAAAATACTTTTATAATCTAATAATTTGAGCGCTCATATTAGATTTTTTTTGTCCATATTTGCCTTCCTAAAAGGGGCAAATATTCGCTCCATTTTTCTCCTCGGGCTAAGGTATCTTTTTCTATTTTACTTAGAGCGTTAGTTTGGGAATCAAGAAAGTCGATATGATGTAGAACTATTGCCTCTAAAGTTTTGGGAACAACTGGAGAACCTTTTTCTGGATCTCCGTGATGGGATAATATGCCATGTATTATTTGTAGTTTCAAATCTTCGGGAAAGCCTTCTATCTCGTTAATCTTTTTTTCTATTAGAAGTACACCCTGAACTAAATGGCCTATAAGCTTGCCTGAATGAGTGTAATCTGTAAATGCCTGGTTGACAGACAATTCTTCGATTTTTCCGAGGTCATGAAAGAAACAGAGCGAAATCAGTAAATCTCTGTTGATATTAGGGTATAGCTCGCATATGGTTTCTGAAATCTTCATCATTTCATAGCAATGTTTGAGTAAACCACCTCTAAGGTTGTGGTGCAATTTTTTTGCTGCTGGAGCTCTCAAGAACCTTTGGATTATTTCAGAGTCTGCCTTAATTTTTTCGATGAGTTTCTTAAGCCATTTGTTAGAAATGGACTCTAATATATCCCAAAATTCTCTTTGAAATTTTTCTATTGGTTCTTGAGGTAAAACTAAATCATCCATGGAGTAATGTTCACAGCTGATAGTAGTTATGTTTGTTGCGTGAATTTGTAGTTGTTCCCTAAATAGTTTCACAGTGCCTTTTATTACTACTACATCTCCAACAGAAATTTTTTGAGATATGTCGACTGGATTATCTTTGAGAATACCGCCCATTTCTCCAGTTTTATCCTGCACTGTGAAGATTAAGAATTTCTCTCCTGAAGGATTATCTTTTAGATCTTTCTTAATCAGAAGGAAATACTCGTTAATTTGGTCTCCTTCGTGTAGGTCCGCAATATACTGATGTTTCATAAGGCACTTACTCCTTTTTCCTAATTTGGAATATCTATTTTTTTTCTTTTATGTCTTCTACCTCGAACAAAAGTGGCTGGATATTTTCTGATGAGTTTTCTTGTATAAGTTCAGATTTACCCTTTGTGTTAGTGGAGGTTGGGAGTTGGGTTGCTTTGCTTTCTATTTTTTCAAGATAAGTTTTTTTCAAGTTAGATTCAATAGTTTTCTCGGTAAAGGTCAATGTTGTCTGTAGGATTCTATGAAGAAGAATTATTAGTTGGTAAGCACTAATTTTGTTGTGGTTGTAATTTTGTATACCCCAACTAAGTTGAGATTTTATTATTTTTATATAGTTTAGTTGCTCCTCATAAGGGGTATTTATGGTAAGGTTAGCATCTATCTTTTTTAAATCTTGAAGCGTTTTTTCTAATTCTTCATTGGATTTTTTATCCTTTCTACTTTTCCACTGTTTTACTAAGTACCTTATGGAATTAGATAGAACGATAATAAAGATGAAAGAAATGATAAGTGTTCTTAGTTGTAATGAAGAAATTTGCTTTCCACTTTTTAAGAAATTTTCTATTTCTGGGTGAATTGGTAGGTAAGGTGGTAGTGAAGGGAATGGCTTACTGGAGTTTATCTTGGCATATATTTCAGGTTTGCTTATGGTGTTTATTACCCTCCGAATTGTATGATTAGAAACTTTTTTACTCACTGCTAATACATTATCTATTTCCAGAGTAAGTGTTTTGTTTTGTCCAATCTGGCTTAAATTTATAGATTGGATATGTAAACCTGGGAGCATTTTAGTTAGCGTATCTGCCAGTGATATTTCAACAAGATTATAATCCCCCTCTTTAATCTCTTTTAGAACTTCAGGCGAATGAATATCAGCTATCCAAATTACGCATTCAACTATTCCATCTCTAAAACTCTTTTCTATATCTCTGATTGGTTCTTGAATCAATGTCGGCGGTATGTCAAAAAGGTATATTTTTGTAAGGTACTGAAATAATATAAGTCCCACCTCGTTTTTATCTTTTATACCAACTTTTTTCCCTGTTAGTTGGGCGAACTCTGAAATTTGATAACTTTTAGGAGATAATATTATTAAGTGTGAGGGTGTTGTGAGTGCAATCGGTGAAATTCTGTTAATATGCATGAGAGATATGAAGCTGGGCACAATTGTTAAATCTCCCTTGTCTTTAAGTAAAGTATGATATGTGAGGGCATCCTTCTCACAAGGAACTTCTCTTACTGGTATTGAATTCTTTTTGAGAGCTTCGGCTAATGTATCATAAATGTTTTTTTCATTGGGATAGTTACTTTTAATAATCCTTATGGGGTTGTTACTTAAGTTAGAAAAGATGTTTATTCGGTCGAAAAGATAAGACTGAATCTGATAGGGGAAAAATACTGAGAATATAGAGAGAAGAACGAGCAGTAAGACAGAGAGATTAACTACCATTGTCGTTTTATTTAAGTTCAGCATAATTAGAACCGGTATGGGTTAGAGATAAATAGTTGTAAATTTACTCGCTGTATATGAAGTTGTATTCTGCTTCATCGAGACAAGGAGCATTTTTATCCTTTTCGGAGATTATTAATGGTTCCTCGGGCCATTTTATATTAATTTTAGGACAACAATAAGAGAGGGTTCTATCGGCAGATGGATTATAAAGTTGTGTGCATTTATATAGAATAATGGTGTTTTCTGATAAGCTTAAAAAACCATGGGCAAAACCAACTGGAACCCAAAGCCAGCATAGATCATCAGATGATAAGTAGAATCCTTCCCATTGAGCATAAGTGGGGGAGCCTTTTCTGAGGTCTACTACGACATCGAATATTTCCCCGCTTAGACAGGATATTAGTTTTCCCATTCCGTATGGTTCGAGTTGATAGTGCATTCCTCTTAGCACCAACTTTTTTGAGAAACTTAAATTGTCTTGGACGAATTTTTCTGATAGACCTACCTGATGGAAATCCATTTGATGATACAATTCAGCAAAACAGCCTCGTGTATCCTCAAACTTGCCTATTTTTATTAGCTTAATCCCAGGAAGTTTTCCTTGGATAACTTCTTTTATTATCATTACACTACCTTTCACAAAAGGATTAACTTTGGGAGATAAAGAGTATCTTGAGAGATTTTATCATTTGAATACAGAGTAGAAAAACTAATTCAATAGGAGATACTGAGATGGGTATAGAGGTAGTATTAATAGTCTCGTTGATATCTTTTATTTTGATAGGATTCTCAAAAAGTGTATTTGCTAATGAGTGGGAGAATCCGGAGATAGTTGAAATAAACAGAATTCCATTTCATGTCCCGCTTAAACCTTTTCCGGAAGAAGGATTGGCAAGAAGTAATGAATTGAGATTATCACCGTGGTATTATTCTCTATCGGGTATATGGAAGTTTCATTGGGAGTCAACTCCTGAGAAGGCTCCACACAAATTTTATGAGGAGAATTTTGATGATGAAGAATGGGAGGAAATCGAAGTTCCGTCTCATCCGGAACTTTTGGGCTATGGTAAGCCTATATATACTAACATTCAGTATCCTTTTTGGCCGGTGAATCCCCCTTATATTCCCCATGATGATAATCCGACTTCCTGTTATAGGAAAAGGTTCGATTTGCCCGAGGGCTGGTGTAAAGATAATAAGAGAATCCATATATTTTTTGAAGGGGTAATGAGTGCATTTTACCTTTGGGTCAATGGCAATTTTGTGGGTTATAGTCAGGATAGTATGTGTACAGCAGAGTTTGACATTACTCCTTATGTTAGGGATAAGAATAATGTTCTTGCAGTAAAAGTTCTACGCTATTGCGATGGCAGTTATCTTGAGGACCAGGATATGTGGAGATTTAGTGGAATATATCGAGATGTATATTTGTGTTGTTTTCCAACAACACATGTATTTGATTACTTTTTCAAGTCAGAGTTGTATGAGGATTACAAAAAGGCAAAGGTGAAATGTGATATTTTAGTAAAGAGCGATGATTTAGGAAAAATTCCAAAATTGAAATTAGAAATAAAGTTGACCTTACCTGATTCATCATCGGAGGTTTCTTTCCCTATACCAAGATTGGAGTGGGAAAAGAGTGTAGAAAAAGGGGTTCTCTTGTGCTATCAAACTGAAATCGAGATCTCTGATCCGTACCTTTGGTCTGCTGAAACGCCTAATCTTTACAAAGTGTTAATAAGTTTATATGAAGATAATAATCTATTGGGGGTGTATCCCGACAGAATAGGAATAAGAGAAATAAGATTAAATGCAAGTGGATTGTTTATAAACGGTAGACCTATCAAGATTAAAGGGGTTAATCGACATGAATTTGTGCCTGAGTCGGGGCATGTGGTTAGTAAAGATAGGATGATTGAAGATATAAAAATAATGAAACAGAACAATATAAACACGGTAAGAACTTCTCATTATCCAAATCAATGGATATGGTATGAGCTCTGTGATGAATATGGCTTGTATGTGATTGATGAAGCAAATATTGAATCACATGGAATGACATTCGAGTTGGATAAAACCCTTGGTAATAAACCTGAATGGGAGAAGGCACATCTTGCAAGAATAGAAGCGTTGGTTCAGAGAGATAAAAATCATCCATCCGTGGTATTCTGGTCTCTTGGAAACGAGGCAGGCAGTGGATGTAACTTTGTTTCGTGTGCCAAGAGAGTAAGAGAGCTCGATAATTCTCGGCCTATTCACTACGAGAGAATGAATGAAGTGGCTGATGTGCACAGTGAAATGTATACACCTATTTGGGAAATTCTGAGATATATATCAAGTAAGCCAGAAAAGCCTTACTTCTTATGTGAGTATGCCCACTCTATGGGCAATAGTACAGGCAATCTTAAAGATTACTGGGACCTGTTTGAGGCTCACAATATTACAATTGGTGGTTGTATTTGGGATTTTGCAGACCAGGCTTTGAAGAAGGATATTCCTGTTGAATTCAAGGGGAAGAGCCAGGGAGATTACTTTTGGGCTTTTGGGGGTGATTATGGTGACCATCCCAATGATTTGAACTTTTGTTGTAATGGGATACTTCAGCCTGATAGAAAGCCCAATCCAGCTTTATTTGAAGTGAAAAAGGTATATCAAAATATTTTAGTAAGTCCCTTAGATTTGTTTGAAGGCATCTTTGAGGTGGAGAATAAGTTTGCTTTTACTTCTCTTAATGATATTGGGGTGAGATGGGTAATTCAAGAGGATGGGATAGCTTTTGTAGATGGAGAGTTAGATCCAGTTGGAATTCCACCTTTAGAGAAGGGTGTTATAAACATCCCTCTAAAAGAGATTAAAAAAGATCCAGACAAAGAATACATCTTAACAATTGAGTTCTACCTAAGGGACCACAAGTCTTTTGCTCCTGCTGGATATGTGATAGCTTGGGAACAGTTCGAATTACCTACTGCTATAGGAGACAATAAGGATAGCCGTGTTAGAAAAGAAGGCGAGAAAAAAGAGGTAGGTAAGTATCCGTTAAAAGTATCCAAAAAGGGAAATCTCCTTGTGGTAGGTAATGAGATAGTGGAAGTAGCTTTTAATTGGGAGTGGGGCTTACTCTCTCATTATTCAATAAATGGCAAAGAAATTGTGAAAGACAAGATGTTTCCTAATTTTTGGAGACCTCCTACGGATAACGATAGGGGAAACAACATGCCTTGGAGACTGGAAGTATGGAAAAGGTCTTCCTATGAGAGGATTTTAATGTTTAGACAAATTAATAAAAGAAGCGAACACGAAGTAGAAGTGACATTTGGATATGAGCTTCCAGCAGGGCAGTCACAAGTCGTCAATAGATTTAATGTGTTTTCTGATGGTCGGGTTCAGGTCGAATATAGCTTTTCGCCTGGTATAGGAGATTTACCTGAAATACCGAGGATCGGTATGCAAGCTTACTTGTCTAAACATTTGTCTAAAGTAATGTGGTATGGTAGAGGTCCCCATGAGAACTATTGTGATAGAAAAAGTGGAGCGAGAATTGGGATATATTCGCTCCCTATCAAAGATATGTTTCATCACTATGTCAGACCACAGGAGAATGGTAATAGAGGTGATGTGAGATGGGTTGCATTTGGAGATGACGATGATCAAGGTGTAATAGTAATTGGGTCACCTTGGATTAACTTTAGTGTTTGGCATTGTGCTATGGATGATATTGAGAACACATCCCACGATTATGAATTGCCGGAGCGTAATTTTTGGACTCTCAATGTCGATTATTTGCAGATGGGGGTAGGTGGGGATGATAGCTGGGGAGCTTTGCCACACGAGGAATACTTAATTAGGCCCAGAGTATGCAATTACAAGTTTACTATTATCCCCTTGGAATCATTTAATTTACAATTTTGCAATTTAGCGTTTCAAAGATTCAAAGATAGGTTATAAGGTATTTTATTTTTGGATTCTTTTTCTATCAGATGAGTTGGGAATTTTAAGTTCTTCTCTATATTTTGCAACAGTTCTTCGAGCTATTTTTACTTCGAGTTGTTTTTCTATCATTTCGGCAATTTTTTCGTCGCTAAGAGGTTTTGCTTTATTTTCCTGGTTAACAATTTCTAATATTAAATTTTTTATCGCCTGAGCGGATACTGTTTCTCCCTCTTTAGCTGATTCGAGTCCTCTCGTGAAGAAAAATTTCAGCTCATATATCCCTTGAGGTGTAGCAATCCACTTTCCTGCAATGCATCTGGATATTGTTGATTCGTGAACCCCTAACTTTTGGGCTATGTCTTTGTAAGTCATAGGCTTTAAGTGTGAGGGGCCCTTTTTCATAAAACCTTCTTGGCTCCTTACAATTTCTTCCCCCACTTTCAATAGGGTATCTTTCCTTAATTCTATGCTTCTTATAAGTGATTTAGCGGTTTCTTTCCACTCTTTTACTTTTTCTTTTTCTTCGGAGGGTAGTTTTTTTATATCTTCTTGAGATAAAGTTTCAACCAGCTTAACCTTGGGGAGGTATTCATCTACTAACTCTACGGTATATTTGCCATCCTCTAATTCTTTAACTATAAGATCTGGGAATATATACTCAGGTGGTTCTGGGTACTGGTATCCTGGATGAGGATTAAAGTTTTCTTTAATAAGTTTGTAGATGTTTTCTACTTCTTCCAGTGTGATCTTTAAGTTTTTAGCTATTTTATTTTTTTGTGAATTTATAAACTCGTCGTAGTGATTGTCTAATAGTTCTATTAAAAGAAAGTTGTCAGGAAAAAGAATTTTAGCCTGAATGAGAAGACATTCTTTAAGATTTCTTGCACCTACGCCTGGAGGCTCGAAACTCTGTATAATTTCTAAGACCTTTTCTACCTCCTCTTTGCCTACATTAAGTGACTGAGCTAAATCCTCCACAGTTTCTGAGAGATAGCCTTTTCTGTCTATATTTGCTATTATCGCCTCGCCTATCTGGAGAATTCTGGGTTCTTCAGTGGTACATCTAAGTTGTTTTATTAAATGCTGTTTCAGAGAAGGGGTCACTGAAACAATATTAACAGGTAGTTCTGAGTGACGATTTTTACTCAAATCTAAGGGCAGTGTTCTGTTAAAATCTTTGGAGTAATATTGTTCGGGGTCTTTTTCTTCAATGGTTGTTATGTCATCATAAGATAGGCTACTCTTCTCTTCAATTTCTAAAAAAGGATTTTTTTCAGTTTCTTCTCTTAATCGGGTTTCTAACTCTGGTGTGGGAAGCTGAAGAATTTCCAATGACTGGATTTGAGTTTGAGATAGCCTTAGCTCTTGCCTTAGTTGCGGAATTTGTTGTAATCTTTGTTGCATAAACAACACTCTGAATACAGTGAGTACACGATATCTTTTACGAGATTTTGTGTTATAATAATTATACAAAATTAGGATAAAGATGTTTAAGTCATTATTGAAAATAAGTGTGGTGGTATGTTTGCTAATATATGGAGTTTGTGATTCTCATGTGGGTTTTAAACCCTCAGTAGGAGAATGGGAAAGGTTGGTCTCTCATATCCTTCGATATGAGATAGTTGCAAATTTCTTTATTTATGATGTTAATGATGATGGATGGGTAGATGTAAGGGACTTATGTGCTCTCTATTCGAAGTTGGCGAGAGGGGCTAATAGGGATTCTACTCGGAAGAATATTAAGGTTTATGAGGCGGTAATTATTAAAGATGAATACAATAAGCATCTTACAGACAGACAATCGAGTGGAATTAGATTGGTCAGAGTTCGAGATATAAGTTTACTTGGGGCTTGTTTTAACTTCTCGGTAATCAGCAAGAAGAAAGGCGATGTTGAAGGTTTCCATATAACCTTTCATGTACAAGATTCTAATAAGTTAGTTTTCCCAATCAGATGTTGATAGAATATGTGAGTGGCTGTGTTATTTAGTGCTTTTATCTATTAAACCTAAGATTAAAACTTAAGTAGGATTATAGGAGAATAAAATATGAAAGTAAGTGTTACATATACTCCCAGGGTGATGTATATATTAGTAGTTTTTATTTTGTTTAATTTAGGCTATGTATATTCGCAGTCCCAAGAACCAGATTATTGTAATATTCCTCCTTGTAATAACATTATACCTGGGCTAATTTATACAGAGAGTTTTGAAAACTCGATGCGTGAGCTGTATACGAAGATCCCTCTATTGGGTGGTAATCCGGACAACTTAGATCTTGACTTTGACGGAATGAAGGATGTTGCTCAAGCAAGATTATTTGACACTATAATGAAGATGAATCCTCTTAATGCGATTTCTACTCGGAATTGTATATATTGGTCTTATGTAGCGAATAGGGTAAAGGTCGAAGCTTTAGCTATGGCTATTAATGCGGGTTGGCCATCTTATCTTGGGGAGCCTCCTGATTTAGAAAATCTAAAGACATTTTTTGCCGCTTTAGCAACGATGGGAAATGAAGAAATCATAAATACGATACTAAGTGCGTTAAAATGGATAATTCCTGACTTGCCAGATCTTTCTCTCTTAGAGCTTGATGGTTCAAACATAGTGTATCTCAATGCTAAGGGTGATGCTGACCTTGATAGAGTCTGTAATATTGGTGAGTATAGAGCTTGGGTTTTAACGATACCCGATGATTTTAATGCTTTTGTATCCGCTGCAGTAAATCCTAATGTAAGGGACTATTACGGGGGCTGTCCTGACTGTGGGCAAGGTGAGGGCACTGGTGAGGGAGAAGGAACCCCGGGGCCCCAGTGTGATATGAGGTCTAATGAGAATTACTTCGCTCTGCTTGTGCTCTTCGGGGATACCAATGCAGATGGAAAACTTTCGAAGAATGAACTAAAGGCGTTCGTTAATGGAATTTTACTTGAGTTGGGGTGGTGGTTGATTGATAAAGATAGAGATGGCTATATGTCCTACCAAGAATTTGTTGATAGTAATCGTTTAGGTGGCTTATTACCTCAACACTTAGATGCAGACGGGGATAATAAAGTAACTTTGACGGAGATAAGACAGTTGAGTAGCAAGATAACCCAGGCTAAATTTGACGAAATAGATATAGATGATAATGGCTATCTCGATTGTTGGGATCTGATAGGTCCGCTCCCCCAATCTTGTTATGCTGAATGGTGTTGGAGTACATGTAGTAATTCCCCTGTGAGTTCACAGTTTGAGAGCTCGCTAAGAAGCTTATACAACCTTGCTTCTTGGTTAGGACTTAATCCTGATACCGCAGATATTGACGAAAATGGAATAGCGGATGTTGCTCAAGCCAGATTGTTAGACTATATTCTTGCACATCCTGATTTACCAATTTTCTGTTGTGTCAGGAATTCTTATATGAATAATAGAGTAACTGCCCAGACTAAATGGAATTCTTTGCCTTTTATCGGTCAGTTTATTTCCAGTTCGGTATTCATTCCGGTAATCGCTGGTGTCTTAACCACTGGCGAGAAAGCTTTCATAAATAGAATAGTTCAGATTATTGATTACATTTACTTCTGGGGAACATTTACTATCGA
Source organism: Candidatus Hydrogenedentota bacterium (assembly GCA_026415215.1). GTDB lineage: Bacteria > Hydrogenedentota > Hydrogenedentia > Hydrogenedentales > Hydrogenedentaceae > Hydrogenedens. Next base: position 34,118 of record JAOAHN010000063.1, on the reverse strand, counting down.
CGAATATGACACTACTGCGGGCCAATATCTTGCCTCAGATGGTGATCCTGATTTTGACAATGTTTGTAATAAGGGTGAATACACAGCACATGTAACATCTCCACAGAATTATGATGTATTTGTGGCTTCTGCATTGGATATCAATGTGACATCAGACGGGGGTGGATGCCCACCTTGTCCGGAGGATTATAGTTGGGTATATGGAGGTGAGGCTCCTTGTGATATAACGGATATTGTCCATTATTATTATATCCTTTTGATGTTTGGAGATACAGATGGAAATAAACTGCTTTCAAGGGATGAATTGAAGGCTATTACTGGGTGGAGTGATACAGTGCTATTAGGATGGTATCTTGTGGATACTAATGGGGACGGGCAATTAAGTGTAAGTGAGTTCAGTAGAGTAAGCGTTATATATGACCTGTTCACAGATATTGATATTAATGGAGATGAGGTTCTGATTCTTTATGAACTGCAAGGATTAAATTCTTCCATTACTCAAGAACAATTAAATGCGGTTGATTTGAATCAAAATGGTGTATTGGATTGTTATGACTTTGAACCGTATATGGTTCAAGAAGGAGAAGGTACAGCGGAAGGTTCTTTGGAAGGATCTGTTGAAGAAGGTGTGAGTGAAGGTATTGTAGAGGGCTATGAAGAAGGAGAAGGGATCTCCGAAGGTGTGATGGAAGGAGTGTCTGAGGGTGTTGTCGAGGGAATACCCGAAGGTGTCTCAGAAGGAGTTTTTGAAGGTGTTACTGAAGGAGTATCTGAAGGCGAAATAGAAGGTTCTGTAGATGGTGTTGAGGAAGGTGTTATTGAAGGTTCTACTGAAGGGATCGAAGAAGGTTCATCCGAAGGTGTGATTGAGGAGGGAGTAAATGAAGGTGAAGTAGAAGGTGATACGGAAGGGCTCTCAGAGGGCGGTTTAGAAGGAGAGATAATACTTGAAGGTGAAATAGAAGGAGTCTCAGAAGGGAGTATTGAAGGTGATGATGAAGGAGAGGATTCCCCATATCACTCTGCGGACACTAATCGAAATTGGAAGATTGAGCTTGGTGAACTCTTGAGAGTTATTCAATTTTTCAACGCTGGAGGTTATCACTGTGCTTTGAGTCAGTCAGAGGATGGATATATGCCAGGTGATGATCTGTCCCTAAGAATGTGTAAACCGCATTTGAGCGATTACAGTCCCCAGGATTGGAAAATCCAACTTACAGAGTTACTAAGACTGATACAATTCTTCAATATCGGTGGATATATGAGAGATTGTGGAGACAATAGTGCTGACATTGATGGATTCTGCCTACCACGGTAAGTAGTTGCTCCATAGTGTTGCATTAAAGTAGAATTTCGAAAAAAGGCTTATCCAGTCCGCCGGGATAATATTCCAATCTCGGCGGATTATTATTTGTTATAATTTCTCAAAGTTTATAATCCATTTTCCAAAATTCATACTATTTGGAGGGAGATTACTACGGTATGAGTATTCTGATGTTCTCACTTCTTGTGTTTTCTCAATTACCTGAGTGGTTTTTTGATAAGGAGGATGTGATTTCGGTATGGGTCCCTAACTCGTATATTTCAAACATTAGAGTTTCGGATGGAAAGTTGAGTGGATTTACCTCGGGCTATGATCCTTATTTGCTTTGTGAGAAATTGGATTTGGAAGCGACACCATATCAATATCTAAAAGTGAAACTCCGGGTGGATAAAGGAGGGGTTGGCCAGTTATTTTGGAGTGGAACCGATGAGGGTCCTTACGGCGGATTATCTCAGGAGAAATCTACTTTCTTTAATGTTAAGGATACTAATGAATGGCAGGAGATTTGCATATTCCCCTTTTGGCATAAGGAAGGTAAAATAAAGAAAATTAGGTTAGACTTGTATGAAGGGGTAAATTTTGAGATAGAAAAGATTTCTATTAAATCCTGGAGTAAAGAATCTCCTTTTAATAATGTTTGGGATTGGATTTTCCCCGAAGGTGATATTTCGAGCTGGAAAATTGAAGAAAATTCTAATTATTTTTTTTCTCCACCTTTAGAGTTGGAGTTGGGTAAGAGAACCTTTATAAGTATTGAGTATTCAAGTGATGGTTGTGTTCCTCCAATTACATTTTTGTGGAGTAGTAAAGAGATTTCAGGTCTTCGCTCTATCTCAGTTCCCTTTAATAAGTGTGATGGCAAAAGACATTACATCACTTTGGACATGTCCTCGGAGAATAATTGGATTGGGACACTTGTAGCAATGGGATTTATACTGCCTGATTCACAAAAAATGAAGATATTTAAGATTAGTTTAGGAGAAGAGCCTTTAGGGCAACCTGAATTATCTGTTAATTACCTTGGACCTGAGAACGCAATCAATAGAGTTAACAGGCCTTTTGGAATTATGGCAAGGTTTAGTAACATAGGTGGTGGTGAGAAGGAAATTAGAGATGTAAGATTAGAAGTTTCCGAAGGAATAGATATAGTTGAAGGGCCAATGCCGGAGCCTCCTTACATAGTAGAGTATGGGGAATATACGAGTGTTAAATGGATTATAAAAAGCGATAAAGATGGTAAACATTTATTAAAAGTCCAAGCTTTCTCGAAAGAGGATTTGTTAGCTGAAAATACAGCCGAAATCACTGTTCTTCCAGAGATTCAGAAGGTTGAGGTAGATTATGTTCCTGAGCCTAAACCTATTGAGACTAAGGTGGATCTATGTGCTTTTTATTTCCCAGGATGGGACACAGCGGAGAAGTGGGATTGTATTAGGACCGTATCCCCTGTTAGAAAACCAGCTTTAGGTTTTTATAATGAGGGTAACCCAGAATGTGTAGATTGGCAAATTAAATGGGCAGTGGAAAATGGGATAAAGTGTTTTTTGGTTGATTGGTACTGGGTTGCGGGAAGGCAATCTTTGAAACATTGGTTTGAAGCATATAAAAAAGCGAAATATAGGGACTATCTAAAAGTAGCTATAATGTGGGCTAATCATAACCCTCCTAAAACTCACTCTCCCGAAGATTGGGAAAAAGTTAATCTCGAATGGCTCGATAATTATTTTAATTTGCCTTCTTATTATAAGTTAGGTAATAAACCCTTGGTTTGTATTTGGTCCCCTGAGAATTTGAGAAATGATTTAGGTGGCTCTGACTCGGTAAAGGTTTTATTGACGAGGTCGCAGGAATTAGCCAAAGAGAAGGGATTCGATGGAATAGTTTTCATGGCGGTTAATAATAACCGAACTCCATCGGAGTTAAAGACTTTAGTAGAAGAAGGTTATGCTTGTTTTACAAACTATCATGAGTTTGAAAAAGCATTACAGAAGTCATCAGTTTCTAACTATGCGAGATATGAAGATGTAGTACAAACTGCATATTCCTCGTGGGTAGAAAAAAGGAACCTTTGTGAGGGAATCATATATTATCCCTTAGTAGAAACAGGGTGGGATTCCCGTCCTTGGCATGGAACAAGAGCTTTAGTAATTTCTGGTAGAACTCCGGAGTTATTTAGAGAGATTTTGTTGAAGGCGAGACATTACACAGAGGAAAATCACAATAACATTGTGGTATTGGGTCCCTTGAATGAATGGGGAGAGGGCAGTTATATAGAGCCTAATGTCGAGTTTGGATTTTCTATGTATGAGGCTATAAGAGATGTTTTTGCCAAGTCGAATACTGAACCACTGCCCGTAAATATAGCTCCTGAAGATGTTGGATTAGGTCCTTATGATTTTCCGATTGAGCCGATAAGGACTTTTTGGGATTTTCAGGATAGCACTTCTGGATGGAAGGTGTTAAGTGGGATAGATGACTTGAAGGTAGTAGATGGTAGTTTAATGGGAAAGACCCTCACGGAAAATTCCTCTATATATTTTTTCTTCTATGACACTGAAGGAATTTTGGCTTTCAAGTATCCGAGAGCTACAATTAGGCTAAGGGTAGATAATGTTAGTGAGGGAGTTTCTCAAGTAAAACTCTACTGGGCTTTCAAGATGATGAATTTTGATGAAGCTAATTCAATAACTATTCCTGTTAGAGCTGACGGGAATTATTATATCTATACATTTGATTTAAGAACGCATCCTCGATGGTTAGGTCGGGTTAAGTCTATTAAGATTGTTCCAACGGTTCATAATTCCGCAGTTTTTTGGATTGATTCTTTCTCCCTACATACAAATTAGGTTTTGCTTATAATGGTTGCTAATCTTGTGGCAAAAGCCATTATGGTTAGTTGAGGGTTTACTCCGAGAGAAGTAGGAATTGCACTCCCATCGCATATATACAGGTTTTCCGTTCCAAATACCTTAAGTGTTTCGTCACAGACACCATTTTCAGGTGAAGTTCCTACTCTACATGTGCCCAGTGGATGAAAAGCCATACATTCAAAATCATTCGGAGAGTGTTTCGTTTTCATAAACTTTTGAATATCTTCTAATGAGGAAAAAACATTTGGTTTTTTGCTTACCATAGCATAGACCTTTTTTGTTTTTTCACTCATAGCTAATTCAGAAAGAAAAGTTATCGCTTTTTTCAATCTTGATACATCACTTTCAGTTAACTGATAGTAATAGATTGGCTGGTTATTTATATGTGTTTTGAGATAACCTTCAGTAGAGTCTTTTATCATGAAGCCAAAGGTTGCCATTTTTCTATAATTGGTGAAGTAGTTTACAAGTTCTTCTCCTATAAAAGGTATAGCAGATGGTCCTAAATCAGGAGGCATTGCTACCCCTTCAAATATTATTCCTTCCTTCTCCAAAGCAGTGCTATAGCAAGCTTGAGGAATTCCCACCCATGAATATATGTCTTCTTCTAATTCTATGGAGATTTTACTTGCGGGGTGTATAGTTAAATGTTTTCCTAAGTGAGTGTTATTTCTCGCTATGCCACTTTTTTGTAAGAGGGATGGGGTAAGAAGCGCTCCGCATGCGATTATTACCACTCCTCCTTTTATATTAATCTTTCCTAAAGGCTTCTTATTAGAGGGATTTACAATTTCTACTTCTACTCCCGTTATTCTTTTATGGTTTGAGTCTAATGAAATCCTTGTAACTTTTGCGTTATAGAAAAGAAGCATCCCATTTTTTATCCCTTTAGGGATATAACTAACTTCCATACTTTTTTTAGCACCTGAAGTGCAAACATAACAACACATTCCGCAGCCTTGACAGTTTTCTGTATTCCTTCGCAATGGCAAACATTCATATCCATGAGTAGTGAATATTCTTTTTATGAAATGACTTGATTTGTTCATTACTTCCCATTTTGCTTCTTCGACATGGATTTCTTTTTCTACTTTTGTGAAGAGATATTCCCAATTGCTATTCACAAGGGTAGAAAGGTTAAGTTCATTATTCCATTTGTCAAAAACTTCTTGCGGAGTTCTGAAGCAAGTGCCTGAGTTTATAGTAGTAGTTCCACCAACGCACCTACCAAGTGGTATGGGAATCATAGGCTTTCCTAAGACTCCTGTAAAACCACTTTCTCTATATATTTTCAATAGAGAACGAAAGGCAGATTTTTCAAATGGAAAGGGTAATGGGCCTTCTTCTATTAGTGCTACTTTTGCCCCAATTTCGGACAATTCTTTAGCAACTACTGCTCCACCTGCCCCGCTACCGACTACAATAAAGTCGTATGTAATTTTAGTGTATTCACAAGAAGGATTTGAGTATAGGTCTATTACATTTTTCGAGTGATATATTTCTCTTATGAAATCATTCATTTAACCGGTTGATTACCTCTGTACAGGTTAACTCATAATCTCTCGTCTTGAGAGAAGTAGATAAATACTCTGTTTTTTGCATTACAGTGGGAAGCTGAGAAAAACTTCCGTAAAGTATTATGCGGACACCTACGAACGCATATTTAAATATTGAAAATTGCGACTCCGCCCATGCACTTAACCATTTTTTTCTTTTTTCAAGAGGAGCTTTGTAAAAAATATTGAATGTTCCGTAGGGAGGTAATATAAATGAAATAAGTATTATAGAGAACAAAATTAGCAGTCTGTTTACTCTGGGAATCGAGGATAAGGTTTTTCTTATTTCAAGCCACAGGTCTTCCGGTGATGTCCCCTCTAATATGGTATTTGAATCACTGAAGAAAGTCGAGATGATGTAATAAGAGTTTTTAATCACAAAGTTTTTCATGGTTTTATATCAAGATTTCCCTTTTGTTCCAAATTTCTCTTTGAACCCATTCAAATGCTGATAATTTAGGGCTAATCAGAAGTGTTTCTTCGTTGGAAACCGCATCTAAAATCTTAATTTTTATAGTAGCGACTTTTGAGTTGTAACAGTATAGATTAGTGTTGTCAGTATCTTCATATTTTACGCCCGCTATAGAGGCTTCTTCTGTGTCTACATCAATTATAAATTTGCGTTTATTGTTCTTGATTTTGAGTTTCCAGTAAGATGGCTCATAATAGGAGTGGACTTTAAGTAAATCGGTAATGCTCGAAGTAGAAAATATTTGGTCTTTATATTTTATAAATACAGATGAAATTTTAGGAGATGTTAAAAAATTTCCTAACTTAGTGCGAGCAGTTAAAATATCTACAATACACGGGACTCTTTCTCCTGTTTTTTCGTTATAAAAAATATTTCCATGAGCCCAAGCCCAAGAGTGTCCTTGTTGTGTTCCGCATAGGTGACCTTGCATTCCAAGTGCTTGTTCAACGGGGATCACTTTATCGTCGCAAATAATCTCTCCTTCAAACATCAGATTTTCATATGTAGTGACAGCATAGTTTTTTGAAAGTCCTATTTTCCAAAGGGTTTGTGGAATAAAGTTATAATACAATGGACCATTCTCGGGTCTATGGAATAGTATCCATTTAATAACACCTTCACTGTCAGTTATATGACCTCTTGTTTCACTAAAGTTCGTAAAGTTTTCTCGAACTTCAAGTAAGCTTTTATTTGCTTCAGATGAAACTTTTAACTCATTAAGGTCGAAGGTATTTTTTATTCCTCTCAACAGGTATTTGGGGCTCTGATGAGTAGTTGAGAGATTTTGTGTGAGAATTCCCCATACCTCGACAATAGATTTGAGTGGAGTTTTAAGTATTGTAAATCTATACCAAAAAGCGAACTTTTTATCAAGTGAATTTAATTTCCAATACCATACTTCATAACATTTTTCAAATTGTTGGAAAAACGGAGAATTAGTAACTTTGTATGGGAATTTCATGTTTCTTTTATATAGTTTTTAATCTGGATTTTCAGATAAAACACATAGATGCATATAAGTAGGTCGAGGGTAAAGCCGATAATGTATCCAAATATTTTGGAAGAAAAGATGAATAGGTAGAGGTACCCCATTGATGATACAAATTTAGATATTATATGGATATTTACCAAGGTTGTATTTTTTGGGTCCTTGGCTGAATGATATGCAATAAGGGATAGAACAAACATCAAAGAACCTACAAGGGGTAACCAGAAAAAGTCTACATTTTCTTTGGGGAGTGGATGTAATACCTTGAGAAATAGAGGAGGGAAATTGAGAATATAGTATACGCCGTCAGGAATGAAAAAGAAAAATAATGCACCTCCAAGATATAAAGCTGAAAGAATGTACATGGATATTCTAAAGGTTTGTATCCTTACCTCCGATTTACTGATTTGAGCATTTTCATTACCCATATTTGTAACCTTATACCAGCATTATTATATAAATATACAAATTTAATTATAAAAATATACACAATAGAGTAGTATCTTTTCCAAGTGGTTGATAAACTATAGGAGTAAAGACAGTAAAATTGTGTCTATTATAAGGAATATCAGTTAGGGCTTAAAATAGTCGGGTTCATTACCTGGTTTCCATTTTATGTTGCATCCCATACTCGGTTTTTGATTTGCTGGTGGAGATTTACCTGAAAGGAGAGACTCGAGGGCATTTCTGAGATCTTCTCCACTAACTGGTATATTATTTCCGGGTCTCGAACTATCCAATTGTCCTCTGTAGAAAAGTCTTAGCTCTGAATCAAAGAGGAAAAAATCTGGAGTGCAAGCTGCTTTGTATAATTTTGCCACTTCTTGAGTTTCATCTATAAGGTATGGAAATGGTATTTCTTCATGTTTGATGAATTCAATCATATTTTGAGGTGAATCCTCAGGGTACTTCTGGGTATCGTTAGAATTGATACCTACTACTGCAATCCCTTTTCTAACATAGTCATTTGCAATGTTCACAATTTCTCTGATTACATGCTTAACAAATGGACAATGATTACACATAAATATTATTAATGTTCCTTTTTCTCCTTTTAGGTTGCTTAATTTATATATTTTTCCTGTGGGATCTGGTAATTCAAAGTGATGTGCAATAGTGCCAAGAGGGACCATTTGAGAGTTTACCGCTACCATTTTTGAACCTCCTATAATATCCTAATAATTTTTTATGTAATTAACACCAACACTAAGTGGAAAATTTCTAATATTAGTTTGAAATGATGAAAAACTGAGAGTATAATAGTTCCCTGTCTTTTTGGGAGTAAAGCAACTAACTTTTATTATGGAAAGGGAATGCAAAATGATGATTAAGGCGAGGGGATACCTATCTTTTATTATCTTTTTGTTTTTAGCTTTTGAAACATTAGGAGAGTTACAATCGGTTTCCGTGGGAGGAGAGCTAAGGATTAGAGGAAGATGGTATATAAATACCTTTGCACCGAGAGAAGAAAGAATCCCTCCCGCTTTTTTGATTAAGAGACCAGTTGGAGGAGATAAGGTAACATCTATGTTTAAGTGGGATAATGAGGGTTCTGACTGGTCAAGATATGAAACGAGCGTTCTGTTAAACTTTAAAGCAGATTTTACTGATGACATCACTGCATTTATTGAGTTTTATGATTTCTATGTGGGGGGGGAAGATTTCAGGTCGAAAGATTATGTTACTGGTGTGGATACAAGAGCCGAGTCTAAAGATGATGTGGAGATTGAGCAAGCATATATTGAGGTAAGAAATATATTTGATATGCCTATTACAGTAAAGATTGGCAGGCAAGATTTAATCATGGGTAAGGGATGGTTAGTTACGAATATGTTAACCCCCTCTCAATATTCATCCCAAGATTCGATTAGATTAACCTACAAGGAAGGAAACTGGACTTTAGATGCTTTCGCCTCAAAGCTTGCTGAGAGATATAATGTAGAGCAAGATGGAGATATTGACTTTTATGGAGTTTACGGAACATACTCTGGGTGGAAACCTCTTAGTTTATCTGCTTACTGGTATTTCCTGAGGGACGGGTTAAGTCCGCACGACACAAAAGATGATCCTGTCTTGGAATTTATGGAAGATTTATTAAATAGAGATGATTACGGTGTTACTCGTTTGCATACTGTGGGAATCAGGGCTTTCGGAAAATACTCATCATTTGATTATGATTTAGAGTTGGCTTACCAGTTTGGAGATGCGGATTCTATTGGAGCGAGGTTTAAACCTATAGGAGGGTTTTTATACGGTGACGATGACGCCTCATGGGGAGATTTGGGAGCGGAGCTAACACTCGGTTATACATTTCAAGATGTCAAATGGACACCTAGAATATATACTTTAGGAGTGTATTTCCAAGGCCATGATAACAGAGATATAAGTTTTTGGGATTGGATAAATCCTTTCTATGAGCCTGAGGCGAGTCATTCTTTCAATAGATTGTTTTCTGATAGGAACTATTTACCAACGGTTAACGATAATGGATGGCTTTCAAATTACTGGCAGGTTCAATTAGGGTTTGAACTAAAGCCTACTGAGAAGATATTGTTCCACTTTCATGGAGCATACGATGGGATTGTCTCCCCATTTGATCCTCCTAAGAGTTTCAAAATTTTTGGAAGGAAGTTTTACGCCTTGCCATTTTTCAGTTTTTGGACTGAGGAGGGAGAGGACGATATAGGTTGGGAGCTTGCAGCTTGGATTAGATACAACTATTCTAAAGATTTGTGGTTTATGCTGTATGGAAATTACTTGTTTGTAGGAGATGGCCTTGCACAAGGGGCATATATCCAAGGGAATGGGACTGATTTCGCAGGCGGAACTGATGATGACAACGCTGGGTATATCTTTTGGATGAGTGTTCTTAAGTTTTAATCTAACTCAGGCTAATTTTGGTATTTGCATTTCTAAAGACCGAGTGAAAAAATACTCGGTCTTTTCATTTTAAAACATGATAGGTAATTATATTGTTGTTTTTTGAAACTAACGCTTTTATAAATGATATGTTAGTAAAGGGAATATGATGATAATATTTGGCATGTATATTGCTAATGTTAGGTAAAATTTTGTGATGAAATTACTTGAAAGGAGTGTTATACATGAGGTTTGACAAACTAACTATCCCGCTACAAGAATCTGTTTCAGATGCCTTAGACTTGGCATCTAATAAGGGGCATCCGGAAGTTACTTCTTTGCATTTGCTTTCTTCTCTATTGGTAAAGTCTAATTCTGCAGTTCTCCCAATAATTCAGAGATTTGGTTTGTCTGTGGGACAATTGAGAAATCTAATAGAGAGAGATTTTCAGAGATTTCCAAAGGTTTCAGGACTTCATAACCCCTCTTTATCTCAAGAACTTCAAAAGGTTTTTGAAGTATCTTGGGAGTATGCTAAAAATCTGAAAGATAGCTACCTAAGTTCTGAACATGTGTTGCTGGGAATGATTCAGGACAAAGATAACTATGCTGGAAAGATACTAAGAGAATTAGGTTTGAAAGAACAAGCGGTGCTATCTGTACTAAGAGAGATAAGAGGCAACCAGCAAGTTGACGATCCTAATGCCGAGTCTACTTACAATGCTCTGGAAAAGTTTAGTAGGGACCTAACCCAGCTTGCTCGAGCTGGGAAATTAGATCCGGTTATAGGTCGTGATGAGGAAATTAGAAGAGTGATCCAGGTTCTTTCGAGACGAACGAAAAATAACCCTGTATTGATAGGTGAGCCAGGTGTTGGGAAGACCGCCATAGTGGAAGGTTTAGCTCAGCGTATAGTTTCGGGTGATGTACCTGAGACATTAAAAAATAAGAGAATAGCCGCTTTAGATATGGCATCATTAATAGCGGGCACCAAGTTTAGGGGAGAGTTTGAAGAGCGGTTAAAAGCAGTTTTAAATACGGTTCAAGAGTCGGAAGGAAATATAATCTTATTTATAGATGAGATGCATACGATAATAGGTGCGGGTTCAGCTGAGGGTGCGATTGACGCTTCTAATATGCTCAAGCCAGCTCTTGCAAGGGGAGAATTGCATTGTATAGGTGCAACCACTATAGACGAATATCGAAAATATATTGAGAAAGACCCCGCACTTGAAAGAAGGTTTCAGCCAATTTTAGTGGATGAGCCAAGTATTGAAGATACCATTGCCATCCTTCGGGGGCTTAAGGAAAAATACGAAGTGCATCATGGGGTGAGAATAAGAGACGCCGCATTGGTTGCCTCTGCGTATCTAAGTCATAGATACATAACTGACAGATTTCTTCCGGATAAAGCGATAGACCTTGTTGATGAAGCCGCATCTCGTTTAAGAATTGAGATAGATAGTATGCCTTATGAGATAGATGTTTTAGACCGAAGGATTAGACAGTTGGAGATAGAGTATGTAGCGTTAAAAAAAGAAACTGAGCGTTCAGGAGTTGAGAGGAGAGAGTCGATAGAAAGGGAGATCTCGGAGCTTAAAGAGCAACTGAGTGCTAAAAAAGCAAAGTGGCAAAAAGAAAAATTATTAATAAATCAAATTCGGGAGATAAAGGCGAAAATTGAAGAGGCTAAGAGACAAGAAGAGATAGCCGAGAGGCAAAACAACTATGATAAAGTAGCGGAAATTCGATATGGTGTTCTTACAGAGTTAAATAAGGAATTGGAGAGAAAAAGGAGGGAACTTGAAGAACATCAAAAGTCCGGTTCATTCCTAAGCGAAGAGGTCACAGAAGAGCATATTTCGAAAATAGTTTCAAGCTGGACAGGAATTCCAGTAGATAGACTTATGGAAAGTGAAATACAGAGACTTGTGAATATGGAGGAACGTCTTTCTCAAAGGGTTGTGGGACAAAAAGGAGGTATTAAAGCTGTCTCTGATGCGGTGCGCCGGGCGAGATCGGGATTAAAAGACCCTAACAGACCGATTGGCTCTTTTATCTTTCTTGGTCCGACGGGAGTGGGTAAAACTGAGCTTGCTCGAGCACTTGCTGAGCTATTGTTCGACCACGAAAGTGCTATGATTCGGATAGATATGTCTGAATATATGGAGAAACATTCTGTGGCAAGATTAATAGGTGCTCCGCCAGGGTATGTGGGTTATGAAGAGGGTGGACAACTTACAGAAGCAGTTAGAAGGAAACCCTACAGCGTAGTATTATTAGATGAAATAGAGAAAGCACATCCCGAGGTATTCAATGTGTTATTGCAACTTTTAGATGACGGCAGGTTGACTGATGGTAAAGGTAGAACTGTGGACTTCAGAAATACGATAGTCATAATGACATCTAATCTCGGCAGTGAAGTTTTTCTAAGAAAGGACATGAGTTATGAAAAACAGGTAGATTATGTTACAAATGTGATTAGAAGCCATTTCAGACCTGAATTTTTAAATAGGGTTGATGAGATAATTTTATTCAATCCATTAAGTAAGGAAGATATCCGACAAATTGTTGAACTTCAGATAAAGCAAATTCAAAAACGACTCGATGAAAGAAAGATTAAGATTGTACTCACGGATAGAGCAAAAAATTTGCTTGCAGAAGAAGGATATGATCCAACTTACGGAGCAAGACCTTTAAAACGCCTAATCCAGCGTAGGATTGTAGATCCGTTAGCAATGCAAATCCTCTCTAAAGGAATTAAGGAAGGTAGTGAAGTGAGGATTGATGTTGATGATAAGAATGAGTTTTTGTTTGTGGTGGTGAATGAAGTAGAACCCGTTCTGGTATAAAAGGATTTATTCAGAAACTTCTAATAGGAGAAAATCTTTTCTTCACTAAATGTTAATTACTATGCTTTTTTATCTATTAGAGTAAGTAAATTTGAGCGTAAACTTTGCGAGCGTAAACCATGTTAATAGAAATAAGAATGAAAAAGCTCCGCCTACATAGAAAGGAGTGCAGGTATAACTTATCTCAATTATATGTTCGCCCTCACTTAATTCTATTCCCCTAAAAGCTCCATTTACTGCTACTATCTCAGTTGGTTTTCCGTCTATAGTTGCTTCCCAACCTGGATAGTATGTATCGCTGATAACTAATATGCCTGGCTTTGTCTTGGGGACATTGATGATTGCTTTCGTAGAGGAGACATCATTAATGTTAACATTAAGAACTTCAGAACTGCCAGAAACATCATTTCCTGTACTCTCTACAATATGTGGAAAATTAGATGACAAGGTGATTTGTTTTATGTCTGGAATATTTTTCCAATTGTATATTACATATGCTCTGCTTGTATCACCATCATACTTAAAAATGGAAATACCTGATTTGTCTTGGCTTAAAAGCCTTAATTTATCCCTTAGTTTGGAAATATTGTTGAGATAGTCTGTTTCTGAGGGAAGAAGAAAAACATTTGAACCTACTCTTGTCCAGAGATTAGGGTCGTTCAAAGCCTGTTGGAAAAAAATGTCAAGTCGAGAGGTTCTTTTTTCTTTTGGGGGAGGCAATATAGTTACCTTGTTTGAAAAGCTTGGAATGATTGGTTTGTCACTAAAAGTGGAGATTCTCTTGCCAAATGGTTCGAGGTTGACGAAGGCTTCTTGGGATTTGAGGAGAGATGTATAGGAAAGATGTGGCTTGTAAACTCCATATATATATTGTGAAAAAGCAAGGAAAATTATTATCATTGCGTATACACCATTCCGGGGAGAGGGGGAAAATAAAGTGATTACAAAATAAAGGCAAATCACTGACAGTAATGCCAGTCCGAGAATGTAATGATACCAGAAAGTGTTAGAACCTATATCAAGTGAAAATCTTCCTGCGAGTAAAGATATGAAAATTATACCCCAGAATAAGGGAGCGTATACGATAAGTTTCTTTGTACAGTTTCTACACTCGTCTGGATTAAACAGATTCCACGATTCTATTGCTAATCCTATTAATAGTGCTGTGGCAAGTATGAAAATCCAACTGGTATCAATAAGTTCCAAGTTTTTTAGGAGTTCTATAGAAGCTAAATATTTCCCTGCATCTAAAGATAGTAGTAATACCACAATAAATGGAATAGTAGCTGATATCCAAAAGAACTCTATGTTCCTTTTCATCTTGTTCTTTATCAACTTTCTTCCACTTATATATAGGGGTATGAGCAGTATCAAAAAGAGGCTTGGAGAGTTTATAATTTTTTGAAGAATCAGTTTTTCGTTCACTTCTTTTGAAGCAACGGGTATGATGAGCGAAAAAATATCCGCAAAGGAAAAGTGTGGTATATAATCAAAACCGGCATCAGCTTTGAGTCGAGCCCATTCTATATATGGCAAGATTTGAAATAAAATCACTCCAAAACCTAACAGCCAAGCGGACGATAATAGCATTATTTCCCTGATTATTTGTCGAGATTTTTTCTTTGCGAAAATATCATTTAAAAGCAGATATAAGAATGAAAAAATCAGAGTAACTATTATTGATTGTAATCTCCCACCAAGTAGCATTAAGGCTATAGGAAGTGTTAGGAGTAACCATAGTTTTGTATTTCCCTTAGACATTAAGTTTAGAATAACAAGGTAATATGGAGCTATTGCTACCGTATCTGTAATTGGGTGTAGGGGAACAAAAGTAAAGATGCCCAGGGTTTGAAAAATTGTGGCTACTAATAGGGATGTGGAGGGTAAGAGGTTGTAGGTTAGTGCGAGTAAGTATATCCCTATTCCACCAATTACAATTTTTAACCAGATGCTTAAAAAAACTGCATGAAATATAGATAAAAAGTAGAAAGGCACTGTAAATACAGAAAATATTCTTGTACGCCATCGTGCGAGGAATGGTGCTCCTGTTCCGGATGTGGCGTTCCAAATTAAATGAGAAAAGAGACGGTCCCTTTTAATATCATTTAGATAAATATAGTCTTCGAGATACGCGGAGCAGTCTGTTGTTGGGTCTTCGAAAGATTTTGTGAGAATTGTGTTGTTTTCACTAACTGCTAAGGGGTTTTGACAAATCAAATGGTAATTTCCCGGAATCTTCTTGCCAAAGAAATCGAATGCTAATAATGCTGTAGGGAGTAAGAGCAAGAAGAAAATGTTTAAGAAGATATCTTTCGTATATGTTGACTTTAACAGAGTCATATTTTTAGAGAATTATTTAGGGTTATGAATACTTAATCCATAAAAGTCTTCACAAGCTTCCATTATAGTTTCCGAAAGTGTGGGGTGTGTAAATATTGTTTCAGCTACTTCTTCGATGGTTCCCTCCATTTTCATTGCTACTCCAGCAGTAGCGATAAGTTCTCCAGCCTCAGGTCCTAATATATGGACTCCTATAATTTCCTCTGTCTCACTATTAGCAATAACTTTTACCATTCCTTCTGTCTCACCTATAGTGTGGGCCCTGCCTGAATTCATAAAGGGGAATTTGCCAATCTTGATAGGAATATTTTTTTCTTTAGCATCCTGCTCGGTCAATCCTACTGATGCCAGTTCAGGAAATGTGAAAGTACAGGAAGGAACCACTCTATAATCAAGTTTTTTGTTTCCTCCTGTGGCATTAGTGCTCGCAACTATTCCTTCTGCTGATGCACCGTGTGCCAGCCAGGTGGTATCTATTACATCACCTATAGCATAGATCCCTGGGATACCTGTTTCCATTTTGTTGTTAACTATAATTCCTCCTTTTTTGTTAATCTTCAAAGCGTTTCTTAATGGTTCTTGTAGAAGTTCTGAATTGCATCGCATTCCTATGGAAAGTAGTACTGTGTCTA
Source organism: Candidatus Hydrogenedentota bacterium (assembly GCA_026415215.1). Taxonomy (GTDB): domain Bacteria; phylum Hydrogenedentota; class Hydrogenedentia; order Hydrogenedentales; family Hydrogenedentaceae; genus Hydrogenedens. Next base: position 18,225 of record JAOAHN010000063.1, on the reverse strand, counting down.
CTTCTATGATTTTTTCCGCTTTACCTTGAAGATTTAATTTAATTCCATTATTGGATATTTCTGCGTTTTCGACTTTTGTATTAGTATATACTTTGATGCCTTCTTTTTTGAATATAGATTCGAGTTTTTTGGTTAATTCCTCATCTGATTTTGGAAGAATGTTTGGCATCATTTCGATAAGGTGTATCTCACTTCCAAAAGAATTCCATATGCATGCAAACTCACATCCAATTGCTCCTGCTCCTATTATACCTATCCGAGGAGGTAATTCGGTTAAGTTGAGAGCTTCAGTGCTCGAGATTATTTTGTTCTTGTCAAACCTCAAGAAAGAAAGCTCTACTGGTCTTCCACCTGTAGCAATTATTATATTTTTAGTAGTAATTTTTCTGTCATTTACTAAAACCTCATTTGGTTTATAGATATTAGCCTCGCCCTCAATAAATTCTATGGAATATTTTTTAAATAATCTTTCTATGCCACCTCGGTTAAGGCTTATTACTTTATCCTTTCTTTTTGTTAACTCTTTCAAATCTATTGAGAGATTATCTATATTTAAGCCGAACTCCCTACCCCTTTTAGCGAGTTTGTATAAGTGGGCAGTGTGTAGGAGAGATTTTGTAGGTATACACCCTATGTTTAGGCATACTCCGCCAAGATATTTTCTTTCGACTACTGCTGTCTTTGCACCTCTTTGTGCACTTCTAATAGCAGAAACATATCCTCCCGGTCCTGCTCCAATTACTACTACATCATATTCCATATATATGCTCCTCCTTTGATTTTTAGATAAAATCTGCTTTTTCTAATATTTCTTTTAGTTTCCCCATAAATTGGCCTCCCAATGCTCCATCGATTACTCTGTGATCACAAGACATGGTAATCTTCATTATTGGTCGTATGTATATCCCTCCATCTATGACAACTGGTCGATCTTTTATTTGTCCTACTGCAAGTATAGCACTGTCAGGTTGGTTTATTATGGCGGTAAAGTGGTCTACCCCATAAGGACCTAAATTAGAGACTGTAAATGTGTTCCCTGTGTAGTCATCTGGAAGAAGTTTGTTGTTTTGAGCTTTTTGTATTAGTTCCTTGGCAGCTTTGGATATTCCTTCCAATGAGAGTTCCTGGGCTTTTTTTATAACAGGCACAATGAGCCCTTGTGGTAATGCAACTGCCACACCTAAATTTATATCGGGCATTTGAATGATACAGTCTCCTCCCCATTGCACATTTACTGATGGGTATTCTCTGATTGCCCTTACAGTGGCATACAACACTATGTCGTTAAAGGACACTTTGAAAGGAAGCCTCTCTCTCAAAAGTTTTGCATTCATCATATCTATTTCCACTGTTACATAATAATGAGGAGCAACACTCAAACTATGTGACATCCTTTCTGCTATTATCTTTCTCATAGGAGTTAGAGGTATTTTCTGGGCACTTATTGGTGGGCTAACTTTTTCCAGTGGAGCCTGCTTTTTAGAGATTGCTTTTTCTACATCTTCCTTTGTAATTTTCCCCTGTGGTCCTGTTCCTGTGATGGATGTTATATCTATACCTTTTTGTTCAGCAATTTTTTTCGCTGTGGGGGTAATTTTAGGTTGTTTTTCATAGGCTTCTATTATGTCTTTAGAAGTGATTCTACCTTCGATACCAGTTCCCTTTATACCTTCTAAAGATACTCCTAATTCTTCTGCAGTTTTCTTGGCTCTTGGAGACGCTTTTATTTCTCCAGATGAAACAATATTATTAGGAGTATCTATGATTTGAGCGTCTTTATGAAGTTCTCTGCTACCAAGATTTGAGGTGATAGATGTTTCTGAAACTACCGCTTCTTCCCCGGATGTTTTTGGTCGAGTAAGATAATTTTCGGGGATTACTTCATCCTTTTCGCCAATTAATGCTACAACTGTTAATACGGGAACCTCTTCGCCTTCTTGAGCAAGGATTTTCAGTAATGTTCCCGAATATGGTGATTCATATTCTATCTCAGCTTTGTCAGTTTGAACCGTAAATAATGGTTCTCCTTCTTTAACATAATCTCCTTCTTTTTTTAGCCACTGGACTATTGTAGCTACTTCTACTGTTTGACCAAGCTTAGGCATTTTTACTTCAAACATATGATTTCCTTTCCTAACTTCTTATTTTGCAAAAGATTTTACTTTATCAATGGCTTTTTTTATCAAATTAAACAGGAGAGAATCGTTACTGATTTTACATATTTCTTTTAATATGTAGTCTACTCCCCTTTTTTCTCTAATTTCTCTGAGAGTTAAGCTTTCATCATCCTCACCATCGAAAAATAGAGCACTTGCAATTCCTATGGAGATGTGCTCAGGTATTATTCCTGCTTTTATACAGTAGTTAGCTGCACCAATAAATCTTTCTCCTGGAGAAAGTTTTCTTATGGGGTCTTTGCTGACTCTTGCAATCTGGTCGCCAAGATTTTTGTTAGCGTACCTTACTAATAAATCCTCTAAATGATTTTTAAGTTCGTCCATAGGAAGTTTATCTAATTTATGAATCGCTTGAGTAGATTCACTTCCTGCTTCATAAACAATGTTTCTAATATCTTTATCTTCAATAGCTTCCCATATATATTTGTATTTTTTTAGAGCTCCCAGATAAGCAGTTGTCGCATGAGTTAAGTTATGTAAATACAATTTCCTGTGAACATAGGCATAAAAAGGAGAACAAAGTTTCATGTTTTTGATATGAGGGATTTTACCTTTAAAGCTGTCTCTATCCACTGGTAGTTCAGAATACTCCTCTACTTTAATGAGTAATGGATCCTCTAATTTTTCTTTCTCTGTAACTACTGGGACCATTCTTCCTATGGAAGCTTCTACTAACCCTATGTTTTCGTCAAATTTCTCCTTGAGATGGTCCGGAATCTGTTTGATAATTAATTCATAAAATGTCTTTTGAGGTTCTGGCAAGTTTTCACAGATTATTACATTTAGAGGGGGCATATTCTCTTCTAAAAGTCGAGCAACAACGCCTTCTGATAGTATCTTGATTACTTCAGGTATGCCTTTTTGTCCGACTGCAGTGGATACTATATCTGCGTTCCTTATAGCGTTGATGATTTTTCCTTTATCAGAAATATGACAAGCCTCGAAGTTCTTTATTCTGACGGTATTTTCTCTATTATTTCCTACGATTTTTATAGGATAACACTTTCTTTCATTTAGAAGATTGACTAATTCTGGCAATGCATCTATAAAAATTGTGTAATATCCGCTTTCAAAGTATAATTGGCCTAAGAAGCCCCGTCCTATATTTCCTGCCCCAAATTGTACTGCAGTTTTCATTGAGGTTTCCTAAGGAGGTATATCCCATTGAATAGTGACATTATTCGGGAATGTGTTATTATATCACAAGAATATTCTGGATTTAGGCAATGATGGAAGAACTATAATTAATAGCGTGCAGGAGGCATAAATTTATGAAAAAAGTTGGCTTTGGAATAATAGGGTGTGGGAATATAGGACCTGTTCATGCGGCGGCGATTCAAGCGGTATCGTGCGCAATGTTGGTAGCTGTTTCTGATGTAGTTGAGGCAAATGCAAAGAAGCTCGCAGATAAATATAATGTAGATGCATATACTGATTATAGGGAGATGGTTAAGCGAAAAGATGTGCAAGCTGTGTGTTTGTGTGTTCCTAGTGGGTTAAGGGCTGAAATAGCAGAGGAATGTGCTCAAGCGGGCAAGCATATTCTCTCTGAGAAACCGTTAGAAGTTACCTCATCCCGGATAGATAGAATAATTAGAGCTACTGAGAAAGCCGGGGTTTTATTAGGTTGTATCTTTCAAAGTAGATTTGCAGATGGGTCTAAGTTAATTAAGCAAGCCATAGAACAAAATAGGTTCGGGAAATTAGTGCTTGGAGATGCATATATAAAGTGGTATCGTTCTCAGGAATATTATAAGAGTGCTTCGTGGCGAGGGACTTGGAAACTTGATGGTGGTGGCGCCCTGATGAATCAAGGGATACACCAAATAGATTTACTTCTTTGGTTTATGGGACGAGTGAAGAGAGTCTTTGCACAAACTCAATGTATTGCTCATGAAGGGCTTGAGGTGGAAGACCTTGCTACCGCTGTGTTGGAATTTGAAAATGGTGCGTATGGTGTAATAGAAGGTAGCACCGCCACTTGGCCTGGTCATCCTGCAAGGGTTGAAGTACACGGATCGGAGGGGAGTGCCGTGCTTGAAGATGGTAAGATAGTTTTCTGGAAATTCACTAAAAGGAAGCCAATTGATGTGAAAGTAGAAAAGGAAATGAAAAGAGAATCAGAATTAGGCTCGGGAGCAAGTGACCCGCTCGCAGCATTAAAAATTGAGGGACATAGGAGGCAAATTGAAGATTTTGCTCAGGCAATTTTAAAAGGGAGAAAGCCCGCAGTTGATGGAAGAGAAGCAAGGCATGCGGTTGCTTTGATAGAACAAATCTATAAATCTGCTCGCCTTGGGAAACCTATAAAGATTCAATAGTTTCTTAGAACCCTCGGGACAGATTCTCAAAAAATGGTTCATATTTATCTGAAGAGATTAGTAATTATCACTTTGATTATCATTGTTACATGCCCTTTTTATGCTACAGGGGGGAGCAGAGGCGATGGTTTTTCGTCTCTTCCAGAGAATAAGATATTAGTAAGGATTGGCTCTTACAATATAACAGTGGGGGACTTTAATGCTTATTTAAAGTATAGAGAGTTTGAATTATTGGAGTATCCTCCTGCTCTTTTTCCTAAAGCTATAGAGACTTTTAAATCTAAAGTGCTTGAGGAAATTGTATTTCAACAAATGGTCTTCATACTTGCTACCGAAGATAACACTACTTACGAAGAAAAGGAGGTGGATGAAATTCTTCAAAGTGGTATAGAAAGTTTAGGAGGACAAGAGGTGTATAAAAGGTGGCTAAAGGAAAATGGCGTAGATGAGGATTACATCAAAGAGCAAATCAAGCGGAAGATTATGATTGATAAGTACATTGAAAAGGTTAAAAGAGATATATCAATCCCGGAGGAAAAGATAAAAGAAACCTATTTACAGCTTTCGAACAAGGGGATTATACGAAGGACTGCTGATACATATGACTTTGCTAATATTTTTCTACCAGATTTTACGAATTCGCCTGAAGTTGAAAACCAGATAAAGAGCATTTATTTAAAACTCCAAGAAGGAGAGGATTTTTTCTCTGCTGCAAGAAAATATTCAAAAGATAGTTTCTCTACCAAGCAGGGATTTTCATACTATGAGGTCACATTAAGAGAGGTATTGCCTGAAGTAAAACATTATCTCGTTCTTTTGCCTGTGGGCAGTGTTTCTCCTCCTTTTAGGTCGAGAAACGGTTGGAATATCATAAAAGTATTAGGAAAATATCAAAAAGGAACTACTATTCCCTACGAAAAAATGAGGTTGGGTTTAGAGAAACAGTTAACAGAGATAGAATTAAAGAAGATTTTGAATCAGCGTATAGAAAAACTTAAAGAAAAGATTGATGTGGTATACGAAAAATAAATAGTTATTAGGGAATAAAAGAAAATGGTTGGCGTGAAAAAAGTAGATGTTCTAATTATAGGAGGGGGAATGATAGTTCATGACCAAATTCTCCCGAGCTTATACCATTTACAGAGGTTAGGGCAAGTGGGGAGAATTTTAATTTGTGCCCGTCATTCTACCCCTCTTAAAAATCTTGCTGAAAGTCCATTTATCAAAGAAGCGTTCCCAAACCAAAGTTTTGAGGCTTTTCCTCCCTTAAAAACTCCTGAAAATGAGTATTATCCTGAACTCTATAAAGAAGTTATTAAAAAGTTATCTCCTCGGCAGTGTATTTTCATTGCTTTGCCTGATAATTTACATTATCCTGCGATAATGGAGGCACTAAGTAATAACCAACATGTTATCTGTGTGAAACCTTTAGTTCAGTCTTACGCTCAGTTGGCAGAAATAGAGAAAATTGCAAAATCTAAAGGGTTATTTGTGGGGGTAGAATATCACAAGAGATTTGATATTAGAGCCCTGCTTGCAAGAAGGAATTATAAAGCAGGGCTATTTGGGGAGTTTGTTATTGGTGAAGCAAAAATGATTGAGCCATATTATTATCGACACAGCAACTTTCAGAATTGGTTTACTTGTGATATTTCAGACCCATTTACATATGTGGGATGTCATTATGTGGACCTCGTAACTTTTATTACAGGGTTAAAACCAGTCTCTGTTTCAGTGGTTGGGATAAAAAAGAATTTTCCGAATGGTAAAGAGGGGTATATGTGGAGCCAAGGCAGAGTTGTTTATGAAAATGGTGGTATTTTGTCTTTAATAAATGGATTAGGCTATCCAGATATCGGAGGTGGAAGTAATCAACAGGGACTTGAAATGTTTTTCGAGGGGAAAGATTGCACTGCTACACTGAGACACGACGACCAATTCAGAGGTGTTACCTATGCTTTAAGAGAAGACTTGGGGGAACCAAAAAAGAAATTCTATTTAGTCAATACGGATTATTTCAGGATGGTTCCGTGGAATGGAGAGGGTTTGAAACCCGTTGGGTATGGTTATACTTCAATAGAAGAATTGATAAATGTAGTACTTAGATTAGAAAATTGTTCAGAGTTAGAAGCACAACTCAACCTACTTAATGAGATTGATAGAAATGGAATAATTGCTACTCCTACCAATTCATATTACAACGAATTAATAAATGAGTGTGCAAGGAAATCTATCGCAAGTGGGGGGAAGATTTATCAGGTTGATTATGCTTCCGAACCGCCAAAAATTATAGAGGGGTAGTTTCCTCGGCTTTTATAATTGGTTCGGGGAGTGTATTTTTTTCCCTCCGTCAGAATAAAAGTTTAAGCGGCCGTATCGTTCGATACGACCGCCCGGAGTGTGGACCCTAAACTACTTATAGTATTATGAGAGAGTACCGTAGATTAGCTCGAAGTTAGGATTCCAACCAATACCGCCATTGGTTTGTTAACTGGGGCAGGTTCACATTCGCCGTATCTCAGGAATTGCACATGTCCATCCATGTAAAGCACATTAGAGCCACCCGGAATGTGGTTGTATGCAGAGGGATTTGTAGAGAGTTGGTCGAACATTATCCAAACACTGCTTTGAGCTTGGGCAGAGGCACTTGGATTGTTGATGTCGGTAATTAAAAATCTCTCAATACCTTCTCTTAGCCTATAGATTGTCGAGCCACCGCCATTACCAAGACCTGCAGTAACAGGGATGTCTTGGTCGATGGTAGGATAAATCCCTTTGGGTAAGGTATTAGGATCTACTCCTATTAAAGGAAGCGCCTGCTGGACAAGATATTCAAAAGCAGCACCTACTTGGGATGAGATCTGAGTGTTGGGATCGAGCTGTACGCCTAACATTTGGGCTAATGTTCCTAATAATGGGAAAGAGGAAACAGTGGTTATAGGATCGTCGCAATTACCCTTATCTAAAACCCATCCGAGGTAACCGTAGCTCATGTCGATAGCGCGAGCGCATCTTCCACCATGGTTGTGTGCATAACCCAGACACCAATCTTGGTTCACATCGTCATTGAAGTGTGCTCGGGCAATAGAAGTTCCCAACTCTGCATCAGATGGACAGAAGACTATCATTGGGTCAGTCAAGTATTCTGGATAAAGGACAAATACATTTGGTCCAGCGTCTAACACACCTCTGTATTGCTGATTTGCATCCAAGTAGACACCTGCCTGAATCGGGGGAAATCTTTCTCCCTTAGCTTCGTTGGAATACATCTTGAAAACGAGTCCCCATTGTTTTAGATTGTTCTGACAGCTTGACCGGCGAGCGGCTTCACGGGCGCGGGCGAGAGCAGGAAGTAGAATTGCAGCAAGTATGCCAATAATGGCGATGACGACGAGTAGTTCAATTAAAGTAAAACCCTTCTTTTGCATATTTTGACCTCCTTAAACTTGTTCTTAAGGTTTACTTGACTACTTCACACAGAGAAGTAATCGATTACTGAAAGAATAAAAGTAAACTTTGCACTAATCTTATATTAATAAAAATTCAGATGTCAAATCGTTTGAAAGAAAAAAATAAGCGGTTATAACTCGTATTCAATATAATCACTAAAATAGTCACTAAAAGATGATTCTAAGTTGAAGATTTACTTGAGTCTATTATTTAGTTAGAAGTCAATATACCTACTAATAATGCCATTGGTCTGTTAACTGCGGCAGTTCACATTCGCCATATCTCAGGAATTGGACATGTCCATTCATGTAAAGCACATTGGAGCCACCCGGAATGTGGCTGTATGCGTGGGGATTTGTACAAAGTTGGTAGAACATTATCCAAACACTGCTCTGAGCTTGGGCAGAAGCATTTGGATTGTTAATTTAATGCCTGTAATTGAGAATATTTTTATACCTTCTTTTAGACGATACACTGTAGAACTCACACCGTTTCTGATTCTTTGCCTCGCCAAAATATACTTGTTTATTTGTGGATAGATTCCAATAAAATAACACGAGCAATTGAAGTTCCTAAATAGCATCGGAAGGACAAAAGATAATCATCGGGCCAGTTAAGTACTCAGTATAGAGACCAAGTGCATTTAGACCAACATCTAATATCCATCTGGGCTATCCATCTGTTCTTGGGTGTAATCCCATTTACACTGGAGAAATGTTCACCTTTTGTCTAATTAGAATTATTTTGAGTACAAGACTCCATTGTTTAAGATTATTCCGACGAATTGAACGAGGATCTATATCACGAGCATGTGCGAGAGCGGGAAGTAGAATTGCTTTGAGAATACTGATTAAAAGCTATGACAACAAGAAGTTTGATTAGCCTAACCCTTTTTCCCCATATTTGACCTTCTTAAATGCTTATTTTATTAGATTTGGCTGATTGTTTTATGCCATAAGTAACCGATTACCAAAATACTATAGTAGATGAAATAGATATAGGTGTGTATGAATGATGATTGAATTGTTAAATAGGATATGATAAAATTTCACTTTAAATTTTCAAATGTTTTGAAAAAAATAATACAAAGATATAGGAAGATTATAGGAAGAGCAAAAATGTAAAAAAGAGAGTTTATATTACGATTTATATTGTGAGGAAGAAGTAGATTTTTTTCCAGTGTGTATTTGCGAAAAAAGGAGGAAGTATTAAATTATGAAAAGAAAGGTGACTATATATGATATTGCTAAAGAAGCAGGGGTATCACCGAAAACGGTGAGCAAGGTTATTAATAACAAAGATGGGGTGAAATTTGAAACCAGAGTAAAAATTTTAGAGATAATTAAAAAAACAGGATACCATCCTAATATTTTTGCTCGATCATTGAGAGTAAATACACCTGCTTGTATAGGAATTACTTTTCCAGCGCCAATAGAAATAGTCCCTTTTAGTAGTAAATTTTTCTTGTGGCTTTTCTATGAGTTATATAGGATTTTCGGTAAGAAAGGTGAGTATATATGTTTTGATTTTATGCCTTATGAAACATTTGAAATACGGAATTACGCACGAGGAGTCTTTGATAATTTATTTAGGGCTTGTGTTTTAGTTGGTCCTATTGCATTAAACGATACCACTGTGAGAAAAATTCACGATGCTGGGATTCCGTATGTAGCTTTTGGGCGTTTGAGTTCTTTCCCTGAGATTTCCCATGCTACTGTAGATTATGAATATTCTGCATATATTAGTACGAAGTTTCTAATAGAAAGGGGGCATAAGGTAATTGGTTTCCTTCAGGCTTTTGATGGATACCAGCCAGGAGCAGAAAGGATTGCCGGTTACAGAAGAGCTTTAGAGGAATTCGGAATACCATTCAACAAAGACTTAGTTCAACCTGTTAAATTTAATTTTGATAGTTTGTATAGGAGTGCTTGTTACTTGTTGTCCAATCCAAGTATAACAGCAATTGTAGATGGTAGTGGTAATGAAGACCCTATAGCCTTGAGGGAAGCGAGTAGATTAGCAGGAAAAGAGTTTGGTAAAGATGTCGAAATAGTTATTTGGACATATGAAGAGAGAAGAATGATTTTACGAGAGGCAATAGCTCATGTTTGGCTACCAGTTCGGGAATCTGCAACTCACGGTCTGGAAGAGCTTAGCAAGTGGATTGCTGAGGAAAGATCGGAGCCAATAAGAGTACTTTATCCCCCTCGCCTTGATACTGCCAGAACTCGAATTGAGGTAGAGATACCCCCCGAGGATAGGTTATTTTATAGAGAATCTTAAGGTTAAGATAGGTTACTTGTGACTCACTGAGAAGTATTTATTAACTACGCTAAGTAGGTCATCTGCTGTGAAGGGTTTTGGTAGTAGCCCGTCTATATGTAAGTTGTATTTTTTACAATTTTCTTCTACTTCCTGGGGAGTTTTTGTTGTAGTTATGATTATTTTAATTCTTCTTAGTTGAGGATTGCTTCTTATTATTTTACAGGTTTCCCAGATGTCAAGTCCTGGGAGCGTTATTTCTGATATGAGTACTCTGAATTCACCAGTTAGTATTTTTTCGAGGGCGCCCTCTCCTGTAGTAACGGCTTCGACTTTATAGCCGCTTGATTCAAGAATTGGCTTTACTAACTTAGTAAGTTCCTCATTATCAAGATAGAGTATTTTATCTCCAAGTTCAGAAGGTATTTCCGAAGAAGATGCTTTTACAGTGTATCTTATCGCCGAGATTAATTTACTTTTTCCAAAACTTTTAGATATTGTAGATATAGCCTTATCAGGGTATAGGCTTCCAATTCTGTTATCATCGGTAAGAACAACTAATGGGGCATTTTCTAATGCCGGATTCTCAATAATTTCCCTTAGCCTTTCTTTAGCGAGAGGGGAATCCTCACAGTCAATAATTATGCAGTCGGGGCTGTATTTTAGGAATAGAGAAACCGCAGCAGATTGATGAAGAGCACTTATAACATCGATGTTTTCTTCGATTAGCCATTGGCGAATTTGAGCATTGAGGCCTCGGTCTTGAGTAACTAACTCAACTAATAGGTGAGTTTCCTCTGGAGTTAATTCTTTATCAAATTTTGCATGGTCTTTAGGTGATCTACCGTGTAATGGTAATCTGAAGGAGAAGGTGCTACCTTCGCCCAATTTACTTTTGACACTTATTGTACTTCCATGGAGCCTGATAATGTCTTGAGATATAGCCAAACCTATACCAGCTCCACCATATTTTCTTGTTGAAGAGGAGTCTACTTGGTAAAATCTTGTAAAGATTTTGTCCAGGGCTTCTTCAGGGATTCCTATGCCCGTGTCTGATACAGAAATTTCTACCTCTCTATCCTCCACTTTTTCTATTGTGACAGTTATTGCTCCGTTATTCTTATTAAACTTTACTGCATTTGACAGAAGGTTATTTAGGACTTGTAGTATTTTTCCTTTGTCGCCATCTACAAGTATAGGCTTCTCGGGGTATATAACTTCCAGAGTTATTCCTCTTGGTTCAGCCATGGGCCTAATATTCTGAATTCCATATTCGACGCATTCTATTAAGTCAAAAGTGCTAAATATAAGCTCTTCTTTACCTTTGTATAATTTTGAAAAGTCAAGTAGGTTATCTATGAGAGTTACAAGTTTTTCTATATTTCTCATACTTATCGTCAAGAATTCTTTTTGGTTTTCTGTTATAGGCCCTGCTTTCCCTTTTAAAACCATGTCTGTGTATCCCATTACCGCTACAAGAGGTGTTCTTAATTCATGAGATACATTTGACAATAAATTTGTTTTCATCTCATCAAGTGTTTTCAATTCTTCGTTTGCCATATTTAGTTGTTCTTTTGCTTGGTTTACTTCATCCAGAGTTTGTCTGAGTTTTTCAAGTAGTTTTGCATTTCTTATAGCGACAGCGATATGGGGAGCAAGTTCTTCTACAGTATTTATTTCATGTGATGAAAACACTTTGGGAGTTTCAGATGCGAGAATTAGGCATCCAAGGAATTCTTGTTCTGTGTAGAGGGGGATACCTAAAAGGCTCGAAATCCTGGGAGGAAATTCTTTCGCTATTTCTTCGTCTTCTGACTGTAGAAAGTCATAATGAATAAAATCTTTTTTTGTCGATAACCTTGTTATACTTTTGTTTGGAATAGGAATCTCCTCAACATTTTTTGAAGAGCTCTTAAGTATTTCATATTCAACAGAAGGACTGTCGGTATCACCACTTTTGTATTTATTTATTGCCAAAAGCACTAAATCCGCAGATGGGATTAACCTTTTAATCTCTTCTAATATAGTCTCATATACTTTGCCGACTTCGAGGCTTGAATTTATACTTTGAGCGATGAGGTTTACAGCTCTGATTCTTTCGGCTCTCTTGTGGACTTCTTTCTCAAGGAGAACATTTTGAGTGATGTCTCTGAAGATACCTTCTAATATGTATACTTTTTTTAGAGGGTCTTTTTTTCTATCTGCTGATATTTCTATGCATATTGGTTCACCTTCGTAAGGTTTTATCCATATACGATGTTGGTGGATAAAACCAGTAGTTGTAAGTTGATTTTTGATATACTCAAAATCATCGTCACTCACCAAGAACTCGTTTATGGAGGTTCCTATTGCTGTTTCAGGTTGACTATAACCAAGAATCTTCGCCCCCGCCGGGTTGATGAATGTTATTTTTCCGTTCTCGTCCGTTTGAAATATTCCGTCTCGCATCGAGTTGACAAGATTTCTGTATCTTTCTTCCGATTCTTCTAATTTTCTAATGTTCTTCCTCAATGTGCTAGCCATTTCGTTGAAGGATTCGGCTACTTCTTGCAGTTCATCACCTGTGGCAATTTTTAGTTTTAGATCGAGGTCTCCCTGTCTTATTATTTGGGCTCCCTCATTTATAAGGCTTAAAGGTAAAAGAATATTTTTATTTACAATCCTGTAGCCGATTATTGAGAAGATTAGGATCACCATTCCCGCTAAAATAAGAGCCACTATAGAACCTACATGAATAAACCAGAATATTTCATAGAAAGGCCTAAAAACTATTGTATATAGTTCATACTCCGGAAATATTTTTTGGAAAGCTATTAAAACAGGTAGGCGTTTATTATTAACCATAAAACTGAATAGTGTTAGAATACCCTCATTTTTAGGAAAAGCTCTTTTTATTCTTTGAAGGAGTCTTTTGTCTACAGGCTCGTAATAATAATCTTTGGCGGATATAGGCGACTTTGGGGGAGATTTAAATATTGAGATACCACCTTTCTCAGAAAGGTAACTCAAGGAATAATAGATATGTTCTGAGCCTAATCCTTCAGATGCGGATGTGCTACTGCCGAGAGCAAACTCAATCAGTTCATCTATGCTTTGTATTTCTAACAAGAATCCTATTGTATTCGAATTTTCTCTATCTTTTATTGGTGCTCCAATGGTGAAAGTAAATATATTCGATGATGGAAATGTGGTAATTGATATAATCTTTGGCTTTTCAATTTTTGTATGCCATTCGGGAATTATTTCAGTTCCTATGTTAAAATCTGGCAGAGCAACGAGAATATTTTTGTTAGTATCTAATATTGCCAAAGAGATGGTTTTGCCATCGGAAGTATTTTTAACTTTTTTCAGTTTTTCCGTTATTTCGGGTATTAAAGTATTTCTCTCATTAGATGGGAGCTTTAGAAATTTTTCGAATAAAGGGTCAGTGGAAATTTTTTCGGTAATATTTAGACGAGTATTTATGGCAAGTTTTAGCCCTTCTGTTGTTCTCCTGACTGCGGTGGTCAGATTTCTCTTTGTAGTTACCCATTGACTTTCTCTTGCGAAAACATAAGCAACAATTAGGGTAATTGTCATTGGGAGAATGCCAACCCAGAAAATGGCAACAAAAAACTTTTTCTCGATACCTCCGCTCCTTTGGTTAGATGGATTCATTCTTTTCTTTCCTTAGGAGCAATTTTTACAGCGGAAGTTATTTAAGAACAGCTCTACCCTTAGTAACTAATTCCTTAACCTTTTCAAGGAGCTGGTCAACTTTAAAAGGCTTTGCAAGGTATTCATCTGCTCCGCATGCAAATATTCTTTCTATATCGGATTCTTTAGTAAGGCAGGTTACTGCCATTATAGGGATATTTCTTGTTATATCATTATTCCTAAGTGCTCTACAGACATCGAATCCGTTGATTTCTGGCATAAGAAAATCAAGAAGTATTAAATCTGGAGATAGTAAAACAGCCTTTATACCAACTTCTGTAGCATTAGCTACTTTAATGATTTCATAGTCATCGTTACCCAAAACAGTTTCTATTAGTTGAATTGCTTCAGGGTCATCATCGACTACCATTATCCTATACCTCTTCATGTTCGCATCCTTGGGGAACATGTCGTATTTCTCACGGAATTCATCTAAGTCTTTTTCCAAGATTCTGTAATGTCCACCTGGAGTTCTGGATGCTTTGATTAAGCCTTGCCTAATCCAATTTTTTATGCTGTGATGAGTAACATGACATATTCTCGCCGCTTCGAAGGTTGTATAAGCTTTCTGTTCTCTATTCATCATTTCCAACCTCCTATAACAGTATTTAGTAATTATTCCATATTTAACATTTTTAATTGGATTAGCATTTATTATACAAAGTCATGAGGGGGTAAATCAATTGGAGTTTTTGGAAAAGTTAGATACTAATACTGTTTGATTATGGATTGGACAAGGTATATCTCTCTTTCTGTAAGTAGGTCCGGTACAAGATTTAATTGGTAAGGGTATGAGAAGAAAAGAAATCTAAATGCAAGAAACCATATTGAGATTCCAATAATAAGAGAATAAAGTTGGAAAAATACTGTATTTTCAAAGTAAAAGGTAAAAAGGAGAAAGGTATTTTTCTTTAAGGTTTGTCTATTTGATAATTCCGAGTTTTGTTTATATGATTCTACAATAGATATTAAAAGAGGAATAAAAAAATTAGCTATTACCAAGATCTTTAGGATTGAGGAGTGACTGTAAACTGAGAATGGTGAGTATAAGCTGTTAGGTGTTAATAAAAATAGTATTATTGTAAAAATAATTACCCATAGTAAAGGGGTCATAACAGACAATCTGTTAGGTTGGGATAAAATAGGTGACTGATCAGTTAAGAGATGATTAAAAAGTTTTGAGACTAAGTAGAGGAGCAAGAGTCCAACCGCATTGAAGACTACAGTTAACAAGAGAAAGAAAAGGTTATTTTTGCTTTTTTCAAAGGTTTTCTCTCGCTCAGAGTTGAGAGATGATAATAGGTCTAAGTTTTCAGAGATTTTACTAATTTTGCTTTTCTCAGATTCTAATAAATCAGATTTTATTTTAAGTTTCTCCTTAGTATTTTCATAGTAGTGAAGAATATGTCTCTGGATTGTGAGGGAAAGATGTAGAGGTAATGAACCGAGGTACTGGTCATTTAGTATGGTTTTTCTTGCAATTTTTTCTCCCATCAAGTATAACCCTTCGAGAACCGTTTTGACCTTATCTGAGGGATATGGATTACTATCTCTGCCTAAGTCGGTCAGGTGATTCGTTACACTATAGCACAGTTCGTAAATAGGTGAAAGTGCTCTCTCATAGGTTTCTTTCTTTCTAAGATAATAAGCGTAGGAATATACCGGGAGTGAGGGATGCCAAAAGGGTTCAGGAAATATTAATGAGTGGTTATTTATGTTTTCCTTTATTAGAGTTGTAATTAAAGCATCGAAATCAGAGTAAGTGGAAAGCTTAAAATTTGCAGATAGTAACAGGTAGTTGGATAAAGAATTTAAAGGTGCAAGATTACCTGCTTCTGAAAAGTATATTTTCGCTTTTTCGTAGTTTCCAAGGAGATACTCCCTGCACCCTAATCTAATTAAAAACTCTGGATTTTGATTATTGAATGGATAAATAGATTCGTATAGTTTTAAGACTTCATCTCCTTCCTCTATTGATGCAAGAAACTCTATGTATTGTAAATACTGCAGTGAGTACTCACTGGTGTCTAATTTTTTTTGCAACTCTTTAACTACACTTCTCATTATCGGTCGAGCAGATTCTGGCTCAAGAGAGACCGCAATTCTATACTTTGTTTCTATGAGGTTGTATCTTAGATATCTGTCAGTGAACCATAGTGATAGGGTAAAAAAGAGGGCAAGTAAAGCTAATCTTTTGTAAGTTGTTTTAAATTTGTTATTGGAGTAGAGGTCCTCAGCTGGTGTTAAAAAATGACCAGGATATGAAGGGAGTTTTTCTTCAGGTGGTGTTGAAAGAATCTCTATTTTGTCATTTTCTTTTGACATTATGGAGAATAAGTAGATTTATACTTGTATTTTTCTCATCAGTTCTCGAGCGATTCTTTTACCTTCTTCTACCCCTGGCTGGTCAAAAGCGTTAACTCCATACAATTTTCCTGCCATAGCAGTAGCAACTTCGAGCATATACATAAGTTGAGCTACAGTGTATTCTCTGACTTCATCTATTTCAATTGTTATTACGGGTCTTTGACTTAAAACTAATGCATCGCGCGTCCCTATCAGCTCAGCGGCTAAAAGTGCATTCATTGTTTTGTCTCTAAGGTAATCGAGCTCAGATATTTCACTTAAAATATTGGGGATTTTCAAGATGTTATCAAAATTGTTTACCTTAATAATATTTATAATTTTGTCGTTAGGACCTTCCCTATATAGTTGTATTTGAGAGTGTTGATCTGTTACTCCTAATGCTTTTATGGGAGTTTGGCCAGAGTAAACAATATTTCCATTTAAATCATATTTCTTTCCTAAACTTTCGGCCCAGAGCTGGCGGTACCAATCAGCAATGTCCTTTAGTTTGTCTGAATATGGCATCATTACAGATACTTTTTTACCTTTGTTCTTGTCGAGAAGATAATGAATTGCTGAAAATTGATATGCGGGATTAAGTTCCAAGTTAGGATTTAAACATAACTCGTCCATTTTTTCACAGCCTTCAAGCATTTCCTGAATGTTGAAGCCTAAGATAGCCGAGGGAAATAAACCTACAGGTGAAAACACTGAAAATCTACCTCCTACATTTAGAGGAATGTCAAATTGGGTAAGTTCATATTTTTCTACGATTGGGTGGAAGAGACTTTTTGGGGCATTTTCAATTTTGGGACTTGTTGTCAATACTAAGTGCTCTTTTACTTTGTCCTTTCCTACAGTTTTCTCAATCATGTCAAGGACAATCATTAATTGGCACATTGTTTCTGCAGTTTCGCCAGATTTGGAGATGGCATTGAATAAGGTTTCTTCGATAGGGCATATTGAGAGCATCTGTGAGAAAGTATCGGGATCGATATTGTCCATTACGAATAGCTTAGGGTGGCCTTTTCTAATGTTTTGAGGTAAAAGATTATAGAAAGGAGGATTTAGTGCTGTGTTCAGAGCAATGATTCCCAAGGCAGACCCTCCTATACCGAGAACAACGAAGTTTTTATAGCCCTTGCTCAAGAACTTTTCCGCAGTATGCTCAACTTTTTTAATGGTGTGAATATCCTTGTAGAGATCATAGAAACCATATTTTTTATTTTTTCTTTCATTGAGTAGTATATGGTGGTTTTCTTCTATCGTTTTTGATAATTTTGCTAATTCTGCCTCAGTAAATCCGTGTTCTATTCCTACTTTTTCAGCACTCGAAAAAGAAATATCCAGGTAGATGTCTTTCATATGGAAGATCCTTATAAGATGGCTTTGTAGAGAAAGCAGGATAGTATTATATCATACTTTGCTGATATAATGCAGATTTACAGCTGATATTGAATGTAAGGATAGTTAAGAGAAATTGGTTTATAAAATGATGTCATCAATGCTCTTACTGTTAGTAAGTTTTATGGTTATTGATCCCGCGTATTGTTTTGACCTTTATAAAGCTCCTGTTGAGAAAGTTGAGGAGTTGAAACCTGGAGATGTTAAGAAAGTTAGTGCTTGTTGGTGGGGGTTTGATACTAAAGATTCGACAGAAGCTCTCCAGCGGGCTATTGATTTTGGGGCCGAAGAAGTTGTAGTTCCCAATATGGGTTCTCCTTGGGTAGTTAGACCTATAAATCTTCGTTCTGGACTTTGGTTGAATATTATGCCGGGAGTAATTATCGAAGCCAAGAAGGGGGAGTTTAAAGGAAAAGGCGATTCTCTATTTTCCGCAGTAAATATTGAAAATTTAAAGATTAGTGGATATGGCGCGGTTTTAAGAATGCATAAGAGGGATTATCAAAATAAGGCTATATATGAACCGGCGGAGTGGAGAATGGCAATTTCCCTCAGGGGTTGTAAGAATG
>JAOAHN010000128.1 GCA_026415215.1 Candidatus Hydrogenedentota bacterium | reverse complement strand
CATTCTGGATGTTGTTTATAGAGCCTCTCATTTGTGTTCCAACACTACCACTCTGATTAGGCATGTTGCCTAATTGCTGTTGAATGCCAATAGCACCTGTGTATTCCGCAGATATGCCTGAACCTACTACAGGGGTAGGGGAGGTAGCTGGGGGGCTTGTCATACCCATCTTAGGGTGTGATACCGCTCCTGTTTGTGAGTTATAGATAAACTGTTCTCCATTTGTAGTGGTGGGGAGGAAAGAGAGATAGTTAGGATATAAGACATCTAAACTTGCAGGATAATAGCCGGTGAGTTGGGCAAATTGTATCACCGCATACTTAATTTGTTCCATTCGCCTTAAGTCTTCTGCTGGAATTGTTGCGGGTGCGGAATTAATTTGTCCAGTGTAAGGGTCGAAAGTAAAATGGCTACCGTCACCTGCATCAGGTATTGAAGGTAGGTATTTAGGAACGAGTTCGTTCAGGCTGGTAGGATACCTACCATTCTCTGCTTGGAAAGTTTGAATTGCCCTTTGGAGGTTGATCTTTGCAGTTTGGTTAGTTATTCCCTGAACCTGCCTTTGCATACTTTTGAGTTGTTGAGCTTGGAGCTCCCCCTGAATGGCTGTTGTAGTAAGGAGTTCTACTCCACAACCGGCTACCAAAAAAGCAATCAGTATTGAGATAAATGTTATTTGAGTTAATCTGATATGTATTTTCATAGAGTGTTCCTCGTCTTAATTGTATGTATTATTATCCTACCACATTTTTAAATTATTCATCTTTTTAAAAACATATACGGCGTGTGTATAGTTATACACACACCGTAGTATTTTAGGATTAGCCTTCTTCTTTACTTAATCAACCGCATTATCTTTTCTGCAACTTTCTCCACTATTTCGGGTTTCTTATATTCACCCGATTCTAATCGCTGGCGAGCTTGTTCTACTTTGTCAGTTCTAATTTCTTCTTGTGATCTAATTAGTCTTACTAACCTTGCTATTTCAGCTGCCGCCTGTGCCTCGGAGCTTATTATTACTTGGTCTTCTTGCTGTGCAGGTGAGCGGATTACCCCTTTTGCTTCCCTGACATCCGTGTCTTTTTCCGATTTTATGCGCGATGGCTTTTCTGGCACAGGCTCCGGAATACCGCCTATGCTATTTATTACCACCATTTTTCTCCTCCTGAGATATATTTTACTATCTATTTATATTAACGGCAATTTTTATAATTACTTTAGCAAATTCTTCCTAATTTGTCAAGCATCTACAAGCATCTATGGATAAAAGATTTATGCAAATTGTAATGGGTAAATTTCTGTTATACTAATCTTCTAAATCTCATTTTCAGTTTGTTCAAAGATTAGCGAGTTTATGCGTAAAGTTATAACTATACTGTTAGTGGTGCTAATTGGGGGGATAATAGGCATACTTCCATTTACGCCTATTTGGAGGAAGTTGCCGTTTTCTAATAATTTCAATATCCAACAATTTCCTGTGATTACTAACTCAGAAATAAATATATATTTCCCGGATTTTCCTTTTCTGTGGAATGAACTATCTACTCATCCTATCGGAGTAAGTGCTTATAATAACTTATATAAATATATTTATAATGTTGAACTAATCTTCAGGAAGTGTTTTGGAATTAGACCAACACCAATCAGATGGGATTTTTGGCTCGGTAGAGAAGCGGTTTTGAGTTACTCTTCTGATAGTGGGCACTGGGCGGTAATTACTAAACCTCGGGTTTACTCATGTTTCATACTATCTAAACTTCTTGAGGAAGAGTTAAAATTCCTCGACGACAAGAAGATTTATATATCTTTTAATGAGAGTTATTTAATCTTTTCTAACTTTAAATTGGGTCCTGATGATTTACGGTACTGTAGTTTTTCTTCTCCTGAAAGGGAAGGTTGCAGTGTAAATATCGCTTTGGATGATTACTCCGTAGTTTTATATCCAACCTTACGAGAAGTTATCGAGATTGAGGGGCGTTTAGAATCAAATAACAAGTATAATGCGAGTCTGAGACCTCCATACTTTTCTAACTCTATCCTCTCAATATCAGGAGAATTGCTGGGATTAGTCAAAGAGATTTCCTTAAGGAATTATAGGTGCATAATGGAAGGGAACAAAACTAAATCTTTGACTTTACCTCTGGAATTATATCTAAATACTATAAAAGGCTCTCCAGTGGAGAGGTTAGGATGGAAACTTTTAGGTCTGGCGATTTCACAAGGTGGGATAATTGCTATCGCCGGATTGTCTGGAGATTATTCAACTCCCATTCCAGTAATTGCAGGTTGGCTTCCTCTATCAGAAGACGAACTGCAAAAGATTAGAGAGGTTTTGGATATTCCAGAATATAGTGCTGTCCATAATGTAGTTTGGTCAAATTTGGAGGGCTATATAATTCCTATTTGGGGTAGAGCTTATCAGCTGTGTTTAGCAAGATATAGAAATGGGTTTATTTTTTGCTCTGACGAATCTACAATGAATACTTTAATTAATTCACTCGATGAACAAGATGCTTTCTCTTCTTATTTATCTATAGATTTTCCTTCGTTAGCGAAGTTTTATGGTAGGTTTTTCCGATGGGCTGTTTCGTTAGAAGCTTCCCCATTTTTGAGCGAAAGGGATGTTTCAGAGTTATACCCTTCTTGGGAAAAGTTTTTTGAAAGCCTTGGAACTCTTGAGATAAAAATATTTGAAGATGTGAACTCGAATAAGATGTTGATTCAAGGCAAGCTTGGAAATAGAAAATGAGAAAGTTCGGGGATGAGAAAGTTATAAGATATTTAAATCTGCTTAATCTCCTTACAATAATCTGTTTTATCATCATTTTTACTTTCCTTGCGGGAGCAGAATGTTTAATTGGCAACCCTAACTTACTCGCTGTTCTTGACCAATCAGGCACGATAAAGGCTATTAGATGGGAGAAGATTTGGGGTGAGAATCAGTTAGGTGGGAGTATAGATGTTTCTACTGCTGATGGTGTAGTTAGTGGCTCTACGCTTTTCTTATTAAGATTGCAAAACGATTTGTACTCTCTGCAGTTTAATTTATCCTCTAAAGCATGCTGGAAACAGCCTTATATACCAGCGGTGTCTGTTGAGGGTATGCTACCTTTTGGACAGATTAAATGGGAGCGAGAGACCTTTGTTCATCCCGCAAAAGATGTTGTGTGCACGAAAGTATCTTTATTTTGCAATAAAGATATGTTAGTGCAACCGGAACTCATAGTGTTTTTTAACTTTTTCTTATCTCCACCTCCTATACAGAATGACCCATTTGTAGATGAGTCTAAGGATTTTAGAAGATGCAATTTTATTTTAGTAGGTGGAGAGTTACCTGGCATAGTTTTTTTCAGACCTTACAAATTAAGTAGAAGAGACTTGCGAATATTCCAAGATATTTCTGAAGGGAGGGAGTCTATCTTGCGTTCGCTAAAGAAATTTGAAGATGGTGTATATCTCGCTATTTTTTCTCCAAATCCGGGCAAAATTGTATCTTTATTTGAGAATAAAGTCTCTGATATACCTATCTATTCCAAGAGCAAATTGATTTTTCGGGACAATAGGTATGTTGGAGATAATCACTCCCTATCTTTGTTGCCTGTCGCTTCATCTTTAGATATTTCTACAGAGTCTATTTACCATGATTTTTATGTATACATTGCTTTTGCCCGAAGTCACTCAGAATTAGTAGAACTGGTAAAATGGGTAAATTCAAAGGGTTACTTTACACTATTCGAGGAGATGAAGAGTAGTTGGTTTGAAAAAAGAGATTCATCGAGGGTAGAAGCAACTTCTCAATCTCATTGGTTAAGAGTTGAACTTTCTACCGAGCCCACAACTGGCGCGATAATTCCTAATCCGGGAAACTCGAATAAGATTTCTATATTGGACTCGTGTGTATTGGTTTCAGAACTTTTGGCAGATAAGATGTGTGAAAAGGCTAAGAAACAGCTTCTTTTCTGGGCTGAAGTGGTTAATCAAGCTCGGCGTTCTGGAAGATTAGCCTTACCTGTCTTTGTTTACCCGGATGCTACTTCTGCTACACCTGAATATTGGACAGACATTACTACTAACGCAATGTATCTTTATTTGTGTAATCTTGTCGCTCCTTGTTTATCTGGGGCGGAGCGCAAGTGTATTAGTGATATATGGGACACGATATTGTGGGCTGGAAATCAACTTGCGCTTTGGCGTGCACCTAATGAGTATCTCCCTTCTTCCTCTTTTTCTCTTTCTGCTTTGGCTGAGATTACTTCGGTTAATCTTGTTGTAAGGACTTTGATAGGGCTTAAGAGTGGACAGGATTTATGTAAGTTTACTTTTAACCCGATTCCAGAAGAATGGATCCAAAGAGAAAAGGCACTATTCGCTTGGCTTAGGCTTGCTATTTTTAATAAAGAGTATCTTCCGATTTATTATGAATCAGATATACCTCTGTGGAAGAAAGCACTTAAAGATGAGCAGATTGTATGGTCACTCCCTGTAGTATACCAAGGCAAGCAATCTCTTTTGAGAGATGTCCTCGAAGATGGAATTCCCCTTGAAAATAGCCCATAAATAGAATAAAAATGGCAACTAAATTTAAGAGAAAAGAAGCGGAAAGAAATTTTATTAAGATTTCTTATCAGCCGGTTGTTTACAAGCAGAGAAGTATTTCTATATTCATGCTAACATTGTGTCTCCTGGCGTTTATAGGTTCGAGTTACTTTATAACAAAATACAAAGAAGGAGAAAAGACTGTTTATACAGAAGGTATAATAGTCGAAAAGTCCTCTTCGTTTGAAAACAATAATGATTTAACAAAGCCAAAATCTTTTTTTATTACTGTAAGATTTCCCCTGAGAAGTGGTAAGTTTATTATTAAACAAGTTCCTGTGGATGAGGAATCATTTGAGATTCTAAGTAAGGGAGATGTGATTCCGATAAACTATAGGTATGACTATTTTTCGAGAAATGTAGAGGTTATATCTTTTGGGAGGTACCCGTTGAGAAAATCTCCCGATTAATACTACATATTAGCAAAGTTGGTATAATCTATAAATCATAATCCTGGACTATATGGAAAAAGAACCGTAAATAAGGTATCTATGATGACATTGAGTAGGGAAGAGATGTACAAAATTTTTATTGAAACTGTGGTAATACGCAGACCCAGGTATGGAATTGTAAAGGGGTATCATGAATTGCCCTACATATGTATCGGCAATCCTCTCGATTCAAATTATCGCTCGTTATGTGTTAAGGGGAAAATACATGTGTCCCCACAGTTGATAATAAAACCGTCATATTATAAGGCGAAGTATAGCGATATTTTTGGCGAAGAGAATGTGGATGTGTCCTTGTCCGCCAGGATTTTCGGCTTTATCGGATTTCCAGATAAGCCTGTGGAATGCAAGTCGGAGTTCATCGAAGTGTCTCATTCCACTCTTAATATTGAGGAGATGGTATCCCAGAATCTGGATGAACTTGAAAGAAAGGAGGATATTACCACTGGTCTTGTTATTACACCTGAAAGTAGATATTATCCTATTTCTATAGAGAGATTTATCGCAGAAATACTTGATGATGAGTTTGCGTTTTAGGGAGGTGAAGTGGCTATGAAAAGTGCTTACGAACTCGCATTAGAAAAACTGAATAAAATGAGTGGTGAGTTAAAGAAGCTCACCCCCGAAGAGAAAGAGAAAATCGCAGAGATAAATAAAAAGTATGATGCCAAAATCGCTGAATTGAAAATCGCATACGAAGGAAAGATGGCCAGGGCCTCTACCTATGAGGAATTAGAAGCTCTCAAGGTTGAGATGGCTCAGGAAATTCAGAAGCTTGAAGAGGAAAAACAACGGGAGAAGGACAAGATTTGGGGAACTGAATCTAATCAAGCTTCTCCTCATTGAATAGACGAGGGTAATCTTTTGCTTTATTTAGGGTAGGTTTATACATAGGGGGATAATAAGAAATGCGGATGTTTTATGTAGGTAGAACTCAATTCCCACATAAAAAAACTAAAAATCCTTGTATCACATGCGGAGCGTGTTGTGCATACTACAAAGTGACTTTTTATTGGGGAGAGATTAACGAAGAGCTTCCTGGTGGCGTTCCCTCTTCGCTGTGTGAAAAATACAACGATTATAAAGTAGTTATGAAGGGCACTAATAGTTCAAATCCGCGGTGTATCGCTCTTCTCGGCACTATTGGCAAGAGGGTCTTTTGTAGAATACACCATTGTAAGCCCTCAATTTGTAAAGAAATAGAGCCTTCGTTCAAAAACGGTGAACGGGAAATTAAGTGTGATAAAGCTCGGCTTGCTTATGGACTACCTCCTCTTACTCCTCACTACTGGGTACCCGACAATTCTTCTAATATAGAAGCACCAGATGAACACAAACACATAAGTGCCTAAAGCTTTATTATCTTATTTCTATATTTTTCGTAAATATCCTTAGTAGCATTGCGAGTGTCAAATATAAGGGCACCTTCTTTTACAATCCATTCTATATCGAAAGAGGAGTGGTCAGTAACTATAATTATAAGGTCGAAGTTGCCTAATCCTCTTTCCTGGATAGGGAAAGAATCTAATATACTATCGTTTACTTTCAATCTATGTATATGTGGGTCAGAATAGCTTACTTCTGCGCCCTTGTTTGTTAGCATAGAGATTACATCTATAGCCGGCGATTCTCGAATATCTGATACATCTCTCTTGTAAGTTACGCCCAAAATCAAAATATTACTTCCCCGGATAGTTTTTCCTACGCTATTTAAGATGTCCCCTACTTTCTCCACTATATATCTTGGCATAGATGAGTTGATACTTCTTGCCAGTTCTATGAACCTTGCCTCGTAGTTTAAAGTTTTCATTTTCCAAGAAAGATAAACCGGGTCAACAGGTATGCAATGTCCCCCTAATCCAGGTCCCGGATAGAATGGCATAAAACCGAAAGGTTTCGTCTTGGCAGATTCGATTACTTCCCATATGTCGATATTCAGCCTTTCACAAATCATTGTCATTTCATTGACCAGTGCTATGTTTACCGCTCTGAATGTGTTTTCCAAAAGTTTTACCATCTCCGCGGTGCGCGCGTTTGATACGGGGACCACTGTATCTACAGCGTATTTATAAAGTTCAATTGCGCGTGTTGTGCATTGAGAAGTTACCCCACCTACTACTTTTGGAGTATTCCTTATCCCAAACTTTTTATTACCCGGATCATATCGCTCAGGCGAGAAAGCGAGATGAAAATCCTGTCCGACAACCATCCCAGTTCTGCTGAGCCTCGGTAGCACTACCTCTTCTGTTGTGCCTGGGTAGGTAGTGCTTTCAAGGACCACTAACATACCCTTATGAAGGTATGGAACTATATTATCTACCGCCTCAATCACATAAGATAAGTCGGGCTCCTGAAGTTTTGTTAAAGGAGTGGGAACACATATACATACCGCATCAACTCTACTGAGAACTCCGTATTCATCCGTTAGGTAAAATCTGTTAGTTGCCAAAGCGTTACGCACATCGGTATCACTTATATCATCGAGGTAGCTTCCACCTGAATTTAGGATAGATATTTTTTCCGGGTCTTTGTCAATGCCCCACACCTGCAGTCCACCCTTCAAAAACTCAATAGCAAGAGGGACTCCAACATATCCCATTCCAAGCACCGCAACTTTCTCAATTTTTCCCTCGTTTGACATTTCTTGCTCCTATTAGATTTGAAATCCAAATTTCTTAAGCATCTTTTCCTTCTCTCCTAACATCCCTGCCATACACAGGGAAAAGTCATACTTTAATGGGTCGGAAGGAGATATTTCCTTAAAACCCTCTGTTATTTCCAAGGCTGTGCCATAGTTTGCTATCTTTGATGAGGTGAGTCCGAGTGTTAATGCCCACTGGTGTATGTGTGTATCGAGTGGTATAACCAAATCCTTCCGCGATATGAAATCCCAACATCCCAAATCGATTTCATCTTTCCTTACCATCCATCTGATATAGAGCAGAAGTCTTTTACAGCTTCCTTTTTTTTCAGGGTCAGGTATTATAAAGTTCAATTTATCATCGGCTTTTCCCCTTATATCTTTAGAAAATTCGACAAGCAAGTTTCTTAGGTCACGCTTTATAATCTTCTCCCAATGCAATCTCATCCCATTGCCAATACTGCCATACTCTTTTATAAAATTCCGCACGCCTACTAAGAGCTTTGCCACTACTTCGCCGTCTACGAACCTATGCCTGAATCCGCTTAGATAGGTTTTAATCTCTCGGTCCGTAGTATTCATAATATCCTCTGAAGGACGACGCCATAACTTAAGTATATATTCAATCTTTTTGTTGAAAGCTTTTGCATTCCCAAAAGCGAGTAATGCACTTATGAATCCCACTATTTCCATATCTTCTATTTTCTCATAGTTGTATACCCAGTGCACAGGATCATGGATAGCATTTTCCCTTTTGTGATATTGCTTATATACATACTCCAGTAATTTTTTTAATCTATATTTTTGAACCTCCATAGTGTATTATTCTCAAAAGCTTTTTGGTATCATATTTTAGTATAAACTTTTGGAGTGATTATTATGGCACCTGATAATGAGTTAGGACAACACATCGCAAGACTTCGTCTCGAAAGAAAGCTATCAAGGGAAGATTTAGCAAAGAAATGTAATTGTAGTGTTGATATAATTGCATCATTAGAAGAGGGCAAACTATCCCCATCTCTCGCTCCTCTCCTCCAAATTGCGAGAGCACTCGGAGTCCATCTCGGAAATTTACTTGATGATAATCCGAGGTTTGAACCGGTGATAATCCGCAAAGATGACTTTTCAGCTCCAGTGGTTAGATTTTCCGGTATTCGTGTAGCAGGCGATGCGAGTACCTTGGAGTTTCATCCCCTTGCCAGAAATAAAGCCGGGAGGCATATGGAGCCATTTCTTATAAATGTCCATCCTACTGTTTCTGAAGATTGTATGTTCTCCATTCACGAAGGTGAAGAGTTCATATATGTGCTTGAAGGGAGAATTCAAGTGTCTTATGGTTCCGATAGATATATACTTGAGCCGGGTGATAGCATATACTACGATTCTACAACTCCTCACGAGGTTCGAGCTTGTGGTGAAGCTTCCGCTAAGATTCTCGCAGTTGTATACACGCCAGAATAATACTATGCCACTGCATAGCTTAAGATAAAAACATCGCTTGATTTATTATCAAACGGCGGGGTTATAATTGGCTTGAGAAGCGAATCAAGTTCCGATGTGTTTGTTTTCCAGTTCTGCAAGAGGTTTCTGAGTAGAATATTAAGTATACTTACATCTCCAAATATCCGCAATTCTCGTAGTAGACTCTAATAATTGACTGCACCATAATGCACTTACTAAGAATTTTGCGAAAAAAATAGTCAGGGAACCCCATAGTAATATGTGGAAAATATTACCGCCCTTTTTGATTTGTCCGCTCAGGATAGAAAATTTGTCTACAATTACAGAGATTTTTAATTTGGCTTCAAGTAGAAACTAAACCCTTCAATTTAGTTAGAAAATCCTACACCTCACCCGACTTCGAACTTTACTTACCTACTTTTCGAGTTTTTTGGACTTCTGGATCCGCTAACAGATGGCTAAAAAAAGATATGGATGTTAAAACTAATATGCTAAGAGAAGAGAATACTGCCTTTAATTGCAATCCCACAAAAAAATTGGGCTTGTCAAAACAAGAAAGTTAAGATATACTCTCTCAACTCTATTGCAATCCCACAAAAAAATTGGGCTTGTCAAAACACCTGTATATGTTATCTTTAAAGTCTCTTTATTGCAATCCCACAAAAAAATTGGGCTTGTCAAAACATGGATAATAGAGTTATTTG
>JAOAHN010000075.1 GCA_026415215.1 Candidatus Hydrogenedentota bacterium | reverse complement strand
TTTATTAGTTCTGCTTCCTGTTCTGCATTATATCCACCTACACCAAAGTTTAATACCTCTATCTTTATCCTCGAACTAAAAACCTCGTTTAATTTTTTCTCTAATATCTTTGGGTAGGTATCTTCTAATCTTTGTCTCCAACCGAATGTGACTGAGTCTCCTACAACAATTATCCTGAAGGTATTGGGAGGCTTTTCTTTTGTAAACTCATAATCACGGAACCCGTGTGAATTTATTTTTATTATATGGGATACTTCGGCGTTAGGGCGGAGTTCATACATAAGTTTTGGATTATTTGAGCGAATATGCACAATACTGTTGCCATCGGGAAACCACATAAATCTATTTGCTTGAGATGAATCTACTTCCCAGGCGGCGCCGTCGAATCTGGGGTCCACAGGTATGAATACCTTCATAGTCTTTAATAACCTCGCTTCCCAGACCGCAAATGTGAGTTCACAAATACCATAACATATAAGAAGAGTTGCCAATAGAAGAGCGAGATTAATAGCGAAGGATGAGAAGATTTTTTTGTTTTGAGCTTCTGTGAGAGTATTAGAGTGGGCATCGGGGTTCATTTATTTAACCTCAAGTATGTTAAACTTAGATAATATTTTACCTGATTTCGACGGGTCGGTAAAGGTGTTATGGGTCTATATGGATTAGAAAGATACATTGAAGAGAACAAATTCTCAGAGCCTTTGTATGTTACTAGGCCTATGTTGCCTGATTTAAGCACTTTTGAAAATTATTTAGAATCAGTTTGGAAGAGTCGCTGGTTAACAAATGAAGCCTATTGGCATCAAAGATTTAATGAAGAACTTAAGAAGTATCTGCGAGTAGAAAATTTGGTTTTGTTTTGCAATGGCACTCTGGCATTGCTGGTGGCTTTAAAGTTGTATAATTTTGAAGATGGAGAGATAATAACTACGCCGTTTACATTCCCAGCAACTCCCCATGTAATAGCGTGGAATGGGCTTAAGACAGTGTTTTGTGATATAGACCCTGAGACATTTAATCTTGACCCCAGAGCGGTCGAAAGAGCCATTACCGAAAAGACGAGGGCTATAGTGCCAGTCCATGTATATGGCCTCCCGTGTGATGTTACAGCTTTTGAAGGTCTGTCTCGTAAGTATTCGTTGCCTATTGTTTATGATTCAGCCCATACTTTTGGCTGTTTCTACAAAGGCAAGGCTCTATGTAGCTACGGAGACTTGTCGGTATTAAGTTTTCACGCAACTAAACTTTTTACTACCGCAGAAGGTGGGGCGTTAGTTTGTCACAGTAAAGAGCAAGAGAGGCTTGCGTATTATCTAAAGAATTTCGGCATAGCTGATGAAGAAACTGTGGTGGGTTTAGGGATAAATGGAAAAATGTCAGAGTTGTCTGCGTGCCTTGGGTTAGCAGGGCTCCCTGGTATCCAAGAAGAGATATCAAGGAGAAAAAAGGTGTATGAGATTTATCTCTCTGAAATAGGAGGTATTCCTGGCATCAGGACTGCAAAGATACCGGATGGCTTAGAATGGAATTATGCATACTTCCCCATAAAAATTAATGCGGAGCTGTATGGTATAGACCGGGATGAGCTTTATAGAAGGCTTAGAGCCTGCAATGTTATTGTGAGAAAATATTTCTATCCGCTTTGTTCTAAGATTGAGCCGTATTCAATGGATTCTGACACAGTTCCATACCCATTAGATATAGCGGAAGAAGTTGCTAACTCCATATTGTGTCTTCCAATGTATGGAGATTTGTCTGAAGAAACAGTGCGGAAAGTGTGTGAACTAATAAGGGAGTTCCCTCAATGGAAGATATGATGAATGGACAGAATTCCGCAAGAGCTATGGGCCCACTTAGAGTGTTAGTTTTTCCTGGAGGGACGGAGATAGGATTAGAAATATACCGTTCTCTTGTGTATAGTAAGAATATAGAGTTATTCGGAGCTACGAGTCTCGATAGAGATGTAGGTTGTGCACTGTTTGAGAATTATTTTACGGGTTTGCCCTTCATAGATGATCCAAGGTTTCTGGAGACTTTTATCAATTTACTGGAATCATGGCTGATAGACTTCGTATATCCTGCTCACGATGCTGTATGCTTGTATCTTTCTCAAAATAGGGATAGTATTCCGGCTAAAGTTTTAACGAGCTCGTATGACACTTGTTTTGTGTGTAGGAATAAAAGGAAAACTTATGAATATTTCAAAGAGATTATTCCTGTTCCTAAAGTTTATGCGAGTGAAAATGAAGTAGATAAGTTTCCGGTTTTTGTGAAACCAGAAGTTGGAGAAGCATCGAGAGGGGCAATGAGGATAGACTCATTGGTAGAATTGAGGCATGTGTTGCAAAAGATGGGCAATATTTTAGTTTTGGAGTATCTTCCGGGGGAGGAATATACAATAGATTGCTTCACAAATTTTAGGGGGGAACTGCTCTTTTTAGGGGTGCGTAAAAGAATAAGAACATCGGGGGGAATAAGCACTTACACTCGGATTGGAGATAGGCACGAGTTTTCACAATACGCAAACAAGATAAATGAAAAACTCAAACTAAGAGGGGCTTGGTTCTTTCAGATGAAAAGGGACGAAGGTGGAAACTTAGTGCTTATGGAGATAGCTCCGAGAGTGAGTGGAGGAATGGGTTTGTTTAGGAATAGAGGCGTAAATCTTCCTTTACTGACCATATATGATGCATTAGGGGTTGAAGTGAAGATACTGGAGAATATGGATTTTCCTGCTGAAATGTTCCGCTCTCTTTCAAATTACCCGTTAGAATCTTTTTCCGGTGAATTTAGATATTCCCAGGTCTATATTGATTTTGATGATACTCTTGTTGTTAAGGGTAAGTTAAACCCGCTATTGGTTTTGTTTATCGTTCAGTGCAGGAATAGGGGGATTCCTATATACTTGCTCACGAGGCATAGGGGTAATGTTCTGAGTGAACTTGACTCTCTCGGCATAAGGGATTTGATAGACAATATAATACATTTGGGTGAAAAGGAGAAGAAGTCTTCTAAGATAGTTGGAGAAAGTCCTATTTTGGTAGATGATTCTTTCGCCGAGCGGGAGGAAGTGATGACTACTTTAAACATACCGACATTTGGAGTAGAGATGATAGAATCTCTAATTGATTGGAGGATGAGTTAATGGACGAGAAAGAATTTATAGAGCAAGTAGGAAAGACTTATACAAAGGGCTCTTCTCAAGACAAGGTAATAAGATCTCTCATTGTGAGAACATTTAAGCCGTATATAAGTGGGGGTATGTATTGTCTTCAGCTTGGTTATGGGTGTGGAATTGATACGGCGGAATTGGCTCGGTTAGTGCGATATCTTTATGTAGCGGAGGGAAATATGGACTTCATAAAAGAGGGTAAGTCCCGCAGGAGATTAAGTAATGTAGAGTTTGTTCATACCTTGTTTGAGGATTTATCTTTGGAGAAGATGAAAAGACAGTTTGATGCGGTCTTCGCGATTTATGTGCTTGAGCATGTATTGGATCCGATGGATTTACTAAAAAGGATAAAACAACTTATAAAAAGTGATGGATACCTTTTTGTCGTAGTGCCCAATGCCTATGCTCTTTCCAGACAACTTGCTCGATATATGGGTTTAATAAAGGAACTCACTGATTTAACAGAGAATGACCTTAGACATGGTCATCGGCGTGTTTATGATATTGCAAGATTGAACAGGGAACTCTGCACAGCGGGTTATAAGATTATTCATCAAGGGGGTATATTTCTAAAAATATTGGCGGATTTTCAGCTTGACCAACTGTATCAATTGGGTATACTTGGAAAATCTCAGATCGAAGGTTTGTATAAACTTGGTTTGGAATATCCTCACTTGTGTGGGTCAATTTTTGCAGTAGCAAGAAAGGAAGGCTGAGGATATGGATAAGGAGATTAGTCTTGAAAATCCAGAGTTCTCTGTAGTTATAAGTTGCTACTTTGAGGAGAACAGTATCGAAGAGTTTCATAGTCGTCTTAAATCTACCTTGGAAAGGACGGGGCGGTCTTTCGAAATAATCATCGTGAACGATGGTAGTGCAGATGGTACTTGGGAAAAGATAAAGACCATTTTTGAGAAAGACGAACATGTTTATGCGGTAATAGACCTTTTCAAAAACTCTGGTCAACAGTCCGCAGTGACTGCGGGGTTAGGTGTGGCGAGGGGAAAGGCTATAGTGCTAATTGATAGTGATTTACAGCTCGCTCCTGAAGATTTGCCGAGGCTAATTGAGAAGTATGATGAGGGTTATGATGTGGTGAGTGGATATAGGGTAAATCGTCAAGATAGCATTTGGCGTAGGCTCCCCTCTAAATTGGCTAATTGGATTATGCGCAAATCCTCGGGGATTCCTTTATCAGATTTTGGATGCACTTATAAGATATATAGAGCCGAACTTGTAAAAGCATTTGAATATGGACCGTTTAATGTTTTTCGGACCCCTGATGTGATTTCCAAGGCGGGGCGGATTGTTGAAGTCCCTGTTCAGCATTTTCCCCGTCCTTATGGTAAATCAGGTTATACCTTCTGGAAATTGTGGCAGTATAACATGGATAATCTTGTCAGGTTCTCGCCAAGATTGTTCCAGTGGTTAGCAATTATATGCCTATTTGTAGGATTCTTGTTTTTTATAAGAATACTTGCGGGCTTTTTTACAGATTTTAAGGTTATGAAAGAGATTACTCCGGGGTTGATACTCAATGCTTTAGTTTTTTCTCTATTAATTGTAGTGGGAGTGCTATCAATAATAGGTGAATTTGCTATAAGGTCTTTCCTTGCGTTGTATAGAGTGCCCGCTTTTGTGATTAGAGAGAAGATAATTCGCAGTGAGAAAGAAAGCATTTAGCGTAAATCAATGTGTGTTTCAGGAGATAAAAAGATTAGGAGTATTTTAGAGAGAACTATATTTCCTGTTTTTTTGTCGGCATTGGTTGTAATTTTTATTGCGGGGATTTGTGAGGTGTTGTTGAGGGTAGCCGGGGTAGGTAAGGATAGAGATCCTGTCATTGAGAAAGAAATAGAGGGCATTAGATTTTATATCCCTAACAAAGATTTTTACCAGCAGTTTTTCAGTATCCCCATACATGATTTTGTGAATTGGGATGATTTGGATTTTTATGTTCCACGAAATAAATCTCCTAATAGTGTAAGGATATTTGTTTTTGGCGAGTCCGCTATGTATGGATTGGAAAGTTCAGCCAGGCAATTAGAAGTTATGTTGAAAAGACAATTCCCATGGATAAAGTGGGAGATATATAACTTTTCATGCCCTGGAGTTAACTCCCATATACTTTGTGAACTTGCTAAGTCTGCACGAAAGTTATCTCCAGACATTTTCATAATATACATGGGTAACAACGAGAGCATAGGACCTTATGGAGATAATTCTCTTTTGGGGCGAGTGTGGTTCCTTCGAAAGAATAGGGTTATAAGGGCACACATATTTTTGAAGGGACTGAGATTAGTCCAACTATTTGAGCGTGTTCCGTCTCCCGAGTGGCGTAAGTATCTACCAGATGATATGAGTAAATATATTCCTGGTCAAGCACAACAACAAATAACTCTACGGTTGTTTGAGAATAATTTGTATCAGATCTTGCGAACGGGTGTTGATTCAGGTGCGGGGGTTATTGTGGGAACCTTATCTTATAACAGATTGTATGGGAAGAACAAGAATTTAGAGATTCCAAAATTTGAGCAAACTCCTATGAATACAATAATTAAGAAGTTAGCCAAAGATTTTGAGAATCAAGGGTGGAAAATCTACCTTGCTGATATAGACTGGGTTTTGGCTCTTAATAGTCCAGTGGGTGTTCCAGATTATAGTTTTTTCTGCGATAACATCCATTTTACTTTTGAGGGGAATTACTTAGTAGCGAGGGAATGGTTTAACTGTGTGGTGAAGGTGCTATATGAGAAAGGGGTCCTTGGATTTCCTAAAAAGACGGTTCCTATTCCGATTGAGGAATGTTCGAGGTATCTTGGCTGGGGCAAGGCTAATGAGTTGGAGTTGGTTCGCCTGCAGAAAGGAGTTATTAGAGATACGGTGTCACTGTCATTGTTGGAGGAGAGAGAAAGGAGGCTATCTGCAGTAGTAAAGGATAAGGCTATGGATGAAATCATCTCTAATTACTCTATTGCTTATCATCTTAATCGAGGAGATGAAAAGGTAGCTAAGCAATACATTGATTACTTGTTGAAAGCACGCAAAGATGACAAAGCGCTGGCGGTGTCTCTTGAGTTATATCGGTCTATGCCCCATTCGCGGTTGGCGATGAGATTACTTGGGAACGCTTACGCTAACCTGGGCGATTTTGCTAATGCGGAGAGAATGTATAGACAATGCCTTAAGTATTATCCCGACGATGGACTTGCTAAAGACAGTTTAGAACTCATTCTCAAGCTGAATTAGGTTACAAGATGAAGTTTATAGGAAGGACAAATTCAATTTGCGTGAAATGGTATGGAGAGGTTCTTCTAATACTTTTGATGGTGGTGTTAAGTTTTGTTGTTTCTTTATCGCACCTCTATTATAGGGTGAACATTATCGGCAAAGAGTATAGA
Organism: Candidatus Hydrogenedentota bacterium; assembly: GCA_026415215.1. Taxonomy (GTDB): domain Bacteria; phylum Hydrogenedentota; class Hydrogenedentia; order Hydrogenedentales; family Hydrogenedentaceae; genus Hydrogenedens. Next base: position 4,604 of record JAOAHN010000075.1, on the reverse strand, counting down.
TTTGAGCAGGAATGGTTGGTCCCAGCTATTTCCTTGGCTTGCGGGCAAGGTTTTACAACTCCCTCTGCACCATATCCCGAAAACATGTCTCTTTTTCTTCAGCAGAAGATAAACTCGATGTCTACAGATGATCTTCCGTCTGATTGGGGTAGATGGGACAATAGTAATTTCGTGAAGACACATAGATACTTAATCTCTTCAATTGGACTGTTTTGGTCTATATTCGGCATTCGTTGGGACTTGTTAAAGGTATATGCGAGCATAATGTTTACTATGACAGTGATTGCCACATATTTGGGGATAAGAGTTTTTTACGGGAAGTTACCCGCTTTTATTGGGGCTATTCTTACTGCTAATTCACCAGCTTTACTTTTTCTATTACCTTCCCTTAGAGATTATTCGAAGGCGGTGTTTTTTGCCTTATTCTTGGCAATTTTAGCGTATCAATTGAAATATTCCAAAAGTCTAAATATTCTCGGTGTATTAGCCTGTTTACTGGGGATTGTGGGTGGTTTAGGTATTGGATTTCGACAAGATATGTTAGTGCTCTTTTTAATGGGGCTTGTGGTGATAGTCGTTCTATCAGTTTGGTGGGGATACTCACAAAAGAATTGGAAGTATGGATTAGTATGTTTAGTTTATGTGATTTCATTTGTTATATCCGGATTTCCGATCCTGTGGGCAATTAGAGAAAATAATGGTGCAGTGTCAACCCACTCTATAGTTCAGGGACTCGCATATAATGTTGAGGAAAGGCTATTGGGTGGGGAAAGTAGTTACAGAGTAGTATTAGATTCCAATGATATGCTTGTGCACTCAGTAATTCTTGCGAATGCACGGAATAAGGGATTTGATAAACAGATACACAATTATCTCGCTCCCCAGTATGGAACTGCTGGTAGGCTCTTTTTCCGAGAGATAGTAAAGAGATTCCCTGCTGATTTGTGGATGAGATTTCTCTCAGCGAGTAGTAATGCCTTTTCCGTTTTGTATTGTTTCGATATTGAGCAAATTGCGAACAAAAAGGAGTTTAGGAAGGGTGGGGGACTTTTATTTTTATCTAATTATCTAATATATTGGGATAGGATTCTTGCATATTTAGGACCGTGGGCTTTAGTGTGGATGGTATTCCTCGTTGGGCAGAAGGGTGTATGGAAAGGATTGGTTTTTGGGGCTATACTTATTTCCTTATTGGGCTATACGAGTATTCTATTTGACTTTAGGCATATCGTTCATTTGACTCCCGTTCTCTATGCTATACCTGTTGTATGTGTATGGAATTTGGTGTCAGGAGCAGTGAGGTTTGTAATGGATATACGCTCGGTGAGAAGAGATGTGATTTATCGGGAATCTACTCTAAAGATTACTAAAGGGTTCTTATGTTTGATAGGTGTTTTAGCAGGGATTACGGTGATTTATTTAATTTTGGTTCTGTGGCAAAATTGGATGAGTAGCGATGTTGTTGATAAATTGAGATGTGCAAAGTGGAATAGAGTAGAAGTGCGAAAGGAAATCCAAAAAGACAAGGTGTTATATCGACCACAAAAACAATTCTTCGAAGAGGCTTTTGTGAAGGCACTCCCTCCTATGGAAGTTCCTTTCAAGTTTTTGAGACTCGATGTGTTATATGCAGGGGGAAAAGCAGAGTTGATTAGTAGATATGGAGAGGATTATCCGGCGATAGATTTTTCTGAATCGTTTGAAGGTTTGATAGAGTGTGTAAAGGAAGGCTTTATGGGAGGAGAAAATAAATTAATAAGGTTTTACTTTCCTGTTTTTTGCACTGCCACGATAAAACCTACAGGGGAGACAATCTTTGAGAATAAGATTCCAATTGAGTGGGTTAGGAGTAAATGGTTGGGTGTAGAGATCGGTAGAAATAGCTTTTGTAAAGTGTTGGGTTTATATGAAATTGGTGAGGATAGTAAAGTCCCGCTTATTTTCACAGTTGCAGTTCCCGAAAATGGAGGTTCAATTAAACCGAAAAGATGGAGATGGGGTTGGAATCCCAGTGATGTGTCCCATAATTTGCAAGAAAATACTGGTATGTTTACTCAAGCATTGTCAGAGTTTTTGGGAAAGGCGCATGAGTAGTAGATTTAGTAAGTTGATAGATTTTTAATGATAGTGGTGATGGTGTGGTATTGCTGTGGTTAAGCTTGGTGGGAAGGAAATAAAAGGTCAGTAAAGTTAGTCATCGTGTCCGATAGTTTCTGTTGGAGGGCGAGGGAAAATGGGAAGAAAACTTTTCTAAAAGCCTTGTCTTACGGATTCTGCAGGGGTGGGAGAGAGTAAGATAATATTTATCTGCGGGAATACCTCTCTTCGAGTTGAATAGAGAGAAAGAAGAAAGGGTGGTGGGAGTGGCACAGGATGCAGTGTATGACATACCTACGAAAGGGGGAAGAGTGAGCATGTAGATATATCGGGAGTTGGTATGAGGATGCGGAGCAAGTGGGTTGGAGATTCAGTATACCAATCAGGATAATATAGAAGAGAAAGGGTGAATATTGTGTTAAGGGTTATAAATTGAGTAATCACATTGGATTAAGGATATTTATTTATTTAGGGTTGTTGATAGTAGGTATTTTTCTAAGACTAAGCAGGATTTCTACGGAGAGTATTTCCTTAGAAGAGTATGCTTGTATTGCCAATTTAAATGTGGATGGTGTGATTAATTTTATTTCAGTGCAGAGAAATACCTATCCATACGGCGGGATCTTGTTTCCTGTTTTACAGTTTTTGTGGGCACAGATAGCAGGAAGTAATATTGTAAGTCTTCGAATATTTTCTTTACTGTTTTGGGTGGCGACATATATTTTAATAGTGATTTTTGCTCATCATGAGGAGAATAGGTCGAGATTACCTAAAGGAGTAAGTATCATCATTTCTGTCGGGTTGTCCTTTTCCCCAGCGCTAATTTTTCTGGGGCAGGAAGCAAGGATGTATATGGGGTATATATTCTTCTCCTGGTGTGCAATCATATCTCTATATTATTTTCTTATCAAACATGGTTCTGTCGGTTGGGGAATAGTTTGGACGGTGTCTAATATTTGTTCATTGTGGATACATCATACTGGTATTGTGGTGTGGTGTATAGGGGCGCTGGTAGTCGGGTTGATGGGTATTTTCATCCCCTCAATTAGAAGAAGGCTCTTTTACTTCGCAATTGTGCATTTTGTTGTGGCTTGTATCTGGGTTGTGTGGCTTATTACTATACCGCCCCAGCCCCCCCAACTACATCAATACTATCTTACTCCTACAATCAGAAATTTATTGGAGTTTCCATTTGCTTTTAATGTGGTCAGGTTTGGAGGCATCTGCCCTGCAGACCCATACCTAAGTTTCTATTACCTTCCAAAGTCATTAGGAGATTTTTTGAGATTTTCAAACAAATCCTTTAACTTTGCACTTATTGGTATTTCTTACCTCTCCATTATTGGATTGGTTATTGGAATCTTTCAAGTAAAAGTTAAAGAGAGTAAAAGCCTCCTCTATCTTCTCTCTGCTTTTCTTCTACTCCCCCCTTTGATTTTGTTCCTAATAGCCCGTGTTGGTCCTCCAGCCTTTACATCTCGATATCTGGTATTTATTCTGCCTATTCACTTCTTTGGTCTCGGAATCATTGCTGGCTCAGCCAAGAGGTTTCTCCGCTTTGGTTTTATATTTCTCGTAATTCTACTACTCACATATCAAATTGGATATATGTTCTCTGGTCATTGGAGGATGGACTGGAAAGGCGTAGGTGAAACTATTTTCAAACAGGCTTCGAGCAAAGATTTAGTTATCATCCGAGACCCTTTCTGGTCAAAAATTTTCGAAATAAACTGTCCTGAGTTGGCACTCCCAGTATCAGACATGTATACATATGAAGGGATACTCGAAGTGGCTACAGTATACCTCTCGGCATCCTTAAGAGAGGACATGCTATCTTCTGCTGTATGGGTGGTCGTGCCAGATGTCTACGGAGAAGGTGAACCTGTGCTATTGTCTCATAAGGATAGTCAAAAATTTTCTATCTCCGCAAGGATGTTCCCAGGAGAACAAAGGATATGGCTGTATAAGATTCTTCTTAATTCTATTCCGCCGAGGGAAGAGTATTCTCTACTTTTACCCAGGTTGAATTTAATTGTGGGTAGAATATTTGAATTATCGCCCGAGGAGTTAGAGGAATTTTATCGACTACACAGATATGACCACGACCGAACCCAATTTCACTTTATTAGAACTGCTTTAGTTGTTGCGGAAAAGAATAAATATTTTACCGCTGGGGAGTTGATAATGTCTGCTTGGGATAGGAATCCTAACAGGATATTAGAGGATTATAAATTTTTCTCTGATATGGGATATTACTTGGAAACTAATGGAGAGGATGCTACCGCTTATTTGTGGGAGGGTGTAAAATGTTTTCTTGAAAATGATTTTGAGACTGCGAGGTCTATCTTTTTAGATTTATCTGTGGTTTTTCCAAATGACCCACTGACTTATTGGTTGTTAGCGAGAGTGTACGAAAAACTTAATGATGTCTCTAAAGCAGATTGGTTTTGGCGGAAGGTATTTATCTGTTCTCCTATACTACCTCTTGGCTGGCATTTGCTATATGA